>JBKKCN010000652.1:0-4635 GCA_046712525.1 Candidatus Rokuibacteriota bacterium | reverse complement strand
CCGTCCTTCTCGCGGGGTTGCTCGGACTGGTCAGTTACGGCGTGAGCCTCGCGCTGTTTGTCCTCGCCCTGCGGGGACTGGGAGCGGGACGGACAAGCGCGTACTTTTCCACGGCGCCATTTGTCGGTGCCCTCATCGGTGTGATCGTTCTCGGCGAGCCGCTGACGCTGCGCCTGGGGTTGGCAGCAGTGCTCATGATGCTCGGCGTGTGGCTCCATGTCAGCGAGCACCACGCGCACGAACATGTGCACGAGCGAATGGAACACGAGCACCGGCACGACCACGACGCGCACCATCGCCACCACCATGACGCGTCCGCTCCGCCGGGTGAGCCTCATTCGCATCGACACACGCACGAGCCCGTGCGCCACAGCCATCCGCACTATCCCGATATCCACCACCGGCACGGACACTGAGCCATGCCTGGCCGCCGCGGACCATATTCGCCGTGTCAGTGGCCGTTCATCCTGAGGCTGGCGGCGATCGCCGTCCGGTGTTCAGGAGGCTGCCACTGGCACGTGGCGGCGACGACTCGTGGTGGCATCCATTATCATGTTCCTGCTTGTCCTGATCGGGTGCGTTGTATTCCTGGTTCCCATCTATCCTCGTGAAACAGCCGCCTCCACTACGCGTGGACGAGCGAGACGGTGACCTTGGTGCAAGGAGTCGGCCCCACCGGCGTTACATTCGTGAACCCGGCGGACGACCCGAGAAGGCGATAGGCACAGAGCCTGGCGTCACCGCCAGGCGCCGCCCTTCACGGCGAGCGCGGTCGACGTGCCGAAGACGACGAAGGCGAGCGCGATGACCGCGTAGAGCGCGCCGAGGCCACCGCCCAGCCAGCCCACCACCAGCCAGCCGCCGACGCCCGCGCTGACGAGGCGGCCGGCGCCGGCGAGGAGCGGCCAGGTCAGTCGTCCCGCGCCCTGCGAGGCGAAATACAACGCCAGACCCAGCCCGAAGAAGCCGTACGTCGGACCGACGATCCGCAGATACTGCGTACCGGCGGCGAGGACATCGGGGTCGGCGCTGAACCAGCCGAGCCACGCGTGAGGAAAGACGGCGGCGCCCAAGCCGATCGTCGCGGAGACGCCGGCGGCGATCCCCGCGCCGGTGAAGGCGACGCGCCGGGCGCGAGCGCGCTGGCCGGCGCCGATATTCGTGCCCACCATCGCCACGAGGGCGGTGCCCATACCGAACACGAGCGGGATCTGCAGGTATTCCAGGCGCGTGCCGATGCCGAAGCCGGCGAGGGCGGCGGTGCCGAAGCGGCCCACGTGGGCGGTGACGACGACGACGGTCAGGTTGGTGAAGACAGTATTCAGGGAGCCGGGCAAGCCCACGCGCAGGATTTCCCAGAAGAGACGGCCGCGCAGGCGCACGTCGCGCAGTCCGAGAGTGACGAGGGCGCGGCCGGAGGCGAGATACGCGATGACGACGGCGCTCGCGATGCTGAAGTTCAGCACGACGGCGAGCCCGGCACCGGCGACGCCGAGACGGGGTAAAGGTCCCCAGCCGAAGATGAGCGCGGGGCAGAGGACGAGATGCACGGCGGAGCCGGCGAGGACGAGCAGGGCCGGCATCGTCATGTTGCCGCTGCCGCGCACGACGGACACGAGCGTGTTGAAGAGCCACGGCGCCAGCGCGCCCGCGAACACGATGTTGGAGTAGGTGAGCGCGGCGTCGAGGACACCGCCGGTGCCGCCCATCGCGCGGTACAACGCGGGCCCGCCGAGTATCACGCCCGCGGAAAAGGTGGCTCCCATGACGAGCGCAATGACGAGGGCGTGCACCGCGAGCGCGTTGGCGTCCGCGCGCCGGCCGGCGCCGAGCGCGCGCGCCACCGCCGACGACACGCCGCCTCCCATGCCGCCCGCGGACATCGTCTGCATCAGCATGATCAGGGGAAAGGCGAGCGAGACGCCCGCGATCGCCTCCGCGCCCAGCGATGACACGAAGAAGGCGTCGAGCACGCTGATGGCGACCTGCATCACCATGCCCGCCACGTTGGGGGCGGCGAGGCGGAGGAGCGTGGGAGCGATGGGCCCATCGAGCAGGGCCTGTGTGCGGGCGGCGACGGCAGGGGCGGCGACGCTCAAGCGAGGCGGACTGTTTTCCCCAGCGCCTGCAGGGCCTGGCGTGCCTCGCGCACGATCGTCTCCACCACCTCGGCAGCGCCGGGCAGATCGTGAATGAGGCCGGCGGACTGGCCGGAGAACATCGGGAAGTGCTCGCCGTCGCGCCGCTCGGCGGAGGCCGCGGTGATGTCCTGCGCCGCGAGCGACTGCACGAGGGCCGGCAAGACGGGCGCTCCCGACGCCTCGTACTCTTCGGTGTAGCGGTTGCGGACGACGCGGGCGTACAGACCCGTGAACGCATCCGTGATGGTGGTGGAGGAGCCGTCGGACTCCAGCAGCCGCTTCTTCCAGAATTCGGTGGCGCTCGATTCACGAGTGGCCACGAAGCGTGTGCCGAAGAGGACGCCCGTGGCCCCGAGGGCGAGGGCGGCCACGAGGCCGCGGCCATCCGCGAGACCGCCGGCCGCGATCACCGCCACCGAGACGGCGTCGACCACCTGGGGTACGAGCGCGATCGTCCCCACGTTCGCCTCCTCGCGGGAGGCGCGCTTGACCCACGTGGAGCGGTGGCCGCCCGCCTCGCCCCCCTGCGCGATGACGGCGTCCACGCCCGAGCGCGCGACTGCGCGCGCGTCGTCCACTGTCGCCACCATGGCCACCACCTTGATGCCGCGCTCGTGGCAGCGGCGCACCATCTCGGTCCCCGGGTCGCCGAGCCCGATCGACCACACGGGGACGCGCTCTTCCAGGATGGTCTCGAACGCCTCCTCGATGAGATCGGGCGTCGCGGGCGGCCGCGCGGTCGTGGTCGGGATGCCGAGCTGCTTCCGGAAATCGTTGAGGGTGGCCTGCACCTGCTGCACCGTGACCTCCGGGATCTGCGCGACGTCGACGGGTGGGCGCAGCTCCGTGTGCAGCCACAGGTTGACGCCGAAGGGACGGTCGGTGATGGAGCGCACGTGGCGGATGCGCTCGCGCAGCTGATCCCGGGTGAGACCGAGGCCGCCGAGGATGCCCAGCCCCCCCGCGCGCGACACTTCCGCCACGAGGTCGGGGCCCGCGGCACTGCCCATGCCCGACTGGAGGATGGGATATTGGATGCCGAGCAGATCGCAGAGCGGTGTGTGGAACATGGTCATCGTGCGGGCTCCTCGACCGCGAAGTCGCGCAGGGCGCGCTCGCGCAGCTTGCCGCGCTGCACCTTGTCTCCGTGCGGGCTTGGGGTGCGGGGGACGTCGTCCACGAAGCGGACGGCGCGCGGGATCTTGAAGGACGCGATGCGGCCGCGGCAGAAGGCGCGCAGCTCGTCTTCCGTCACGTGACTGTCCGATTTCCGGATGACGTAGGCCACGGGCGCCTCGTTGCGGGCGGCGTCCGGAATGCCGACCACGAATGCCTGCGCGACGTCCGGATGCGACATCAGGAAGGCCTCGATCTCACCAGGCGCCACCATGTGATGGCTGATGCGGAGCACCTCGCGCAGCCGTCCCTTGAAGATGGTGCGGCCGGCCGCGTCGCGCACGCCGAGGTCGCCGCTGCGGAACCAGCCTTCGGCGGTGAACGCGGCCGCCGTCTCCTCGGGCTTCTGATAGTAGCCCGGCGTCACCAGCGTGCCGCGGAAGTGCAGCTCGCCTTCCTCGCCGCTCGCGCACACCGCCCCCGTCTCCGGATTGACCACGCGCACCTCGAGACCGGGGGCGGGAATGACGCCGGGCTGCGCGCGCAGCTCCAGCGGCTCGTCGAGGTCGTGGAACATCGCCATCGCGTTCACTTCCGTCATGCCGTAGGGCTGGTACGCGAGGGGGATTCCGATGCGCTTGACGACGTCCTCGAAGAGCCCGTGACCGCCGCCGCCCACGACGGCGATCCCGCCCGTGCGCAGGGTGGAGCGGTCGTAGCGATCGAGGTCGGGGTGCGCCAGCATCGGCATCAGCATGGAGTCCACCGCATTCCAGATGGTGCACCGCTCGCGCTCGATCAGGGACAGCGCGTGCAGCGGGTCGTAGGTCTCCATCAGCACCAGGCAGGCGCCGTGGCTCCACGTGCTGAGCGGAATGTTCACGCCGCCCCACGTGCCCGCCGCCGGCAGCGCGTGCAGCACCCTGTCGTGGGGCGTCATCCGCAGCTGCACTCCGGTATTCCAGCCGTGGGGCACGCAGTTGCGGTGCGTGATCATGGCGCCCTTGGGAAACGACGTCGTCCCCGACGTGTACAGCAGCGTGAAGACGTCGTCGGGACCGACGGTGGCCGCCGTGTCCTCCTCGCCGGCGTCGATCATGTCGGCCACGCGCAGGCAGCCGGGGTAGGGATCGTCCGCGTCCACGAGCACGTGGCGCAGGTGCGGAAAGCCCGCGCTGTCGAGCTCGCCCGGCACCGCGTCCCGCAGCTCCGGCACGACGTCGTGCAGGATCTCGAAGTAGTCCACGGGTCCGAGGTGATCCGTGAGCAGGAGCGCGGCGGCGTCGGACTGCCGGAGGATGTAGGAGAGCTCGCTGGCCCGGTACCGTGGATTCAGGGCCACGACGACCACGCCGAGCTTGGCGGCCGCGTGCTGCGC
>JBKKCN010000651.1:0-28281 GCA_046712525.1 Candidatus Rokuibacteriota bacterium | reverse complement strand
TCGTCGTCGTAGAAATCGGCGATCTTGTTGAGCATCTGATCCATCGCGCCGGTCGCTTCGCCGACACCGATCATCTGCACCACCATCGACGGGAACACCTTCGTCTCACCGAGCGGGCCCGCGATGTTCTTGCCCTCGGAGATCTTGGTGCGCGTGTAGTAGATCGCCGCCTCGATCGTCCGGTTGCCGGCCGTCTTCGCCGTCACTTCCAGCGCGTCGAGAATCGGCACGCCCGAGCTCACCATCGTGCCCAGCGTGCGCGTGAAGCGCGCCACCGCCACCTTGCGGATGAGCATGCCGATGACGGGGACCTTCAGCATGAAGGTGTCGATGACCATGCTGCCCTGGTCCGTCGCGTAGTACTTCTTGATCGCGTAGATCATCGCGGCCACGGCGATGATCATGAGCAGGATGTACTTGCGCGTCATGTCGGACATGAAGATGACGATCTTCGTCGGCAGCGGCAGCTCCGCGCCCATGTTTTTGAACATGCTCGCGAAGGTGGGCAGCACGAAGACCATCATGAAGATGATCACGAGGCAGGCCACGCTGACGATCGTGATGGGATACACGGCGGCGCTCTTGACCTTGCCCTTGAGCTTGGCCGCCTTCTCGATGTACCCGGACAGCCGCTGCAGCACGACGTCGAGCACGCCGCCCGACTCGCCCACCGCGAGCATGTTCACGAAGAGGTTGTCGAAGGTCTTGGGATACTTTCCGAACGACTCCGCGAGGGTGGCACCCCCCTGCACGTCGTTGGCGATGCGCCCCGTCACGTCGCGCAGGACTTTGGAGTCGCTCTGCTCGGAGAGGATCTGCAGGCACTGCGCGATGGGGAGGCCTGCGTCCACCATCGTCGAGAACTGCCGCGTATAGATCGCAAGATCCTTGTCCTTCACCTTGCCGCCGATCTTCGTCGGCCTGGTGTCGGTCTTGACCTTTTTTTCCTCGACCGAAGTGGCGACCACTCCCTTGGCGCGCAGCGCGGCTACCGCCGCCGGCCGGGTATCCGCCTCGATCTCCCCGGTGACGGCGCCCGCCCCCGCTCGCCCCTTGTACGCGAAGACCGCCATAGATGTCCCCTCCGCTAAGCCAATGTCACACGCAGCACTTCTTCGACGGTGGTCGTCCCCTCCAGCACCTTGTACAGCCCCGCTTCACGCAGCGTCTTCATGCCTTCCTTGCGCGCCCCTTCACGGAGATCGGCGGTGGAGGCGTTCTTGAGAATCATGTCACGTAGCGGCTCAGAGATCGGCATGACTTCGTAGATGGCCACTCGGCCCTTCATTCCCGTGAAGTTGCACGTCTGACAGCCTTTGCCCTTGAAGAACTGCACCTTGCCCAGCCCCGTGGGCACGTGGCCATAGGGCACGAGGTCCTCTTCCTTGGCCTCGTAGGGCTTCTTGCACTCCTGACAGATCTTTCGTCCCAGGCGCTGCGCCAGGATCAGCAGCAGCGAGGACGAGAGGAGGAAGGGCTGGATACCCATGTCGAAGAGCCGCGCGATCGTGGACGGGCAGTCGTTCGTATGCAAGGTGGTGAAGACGAGGTGGCCTGTGAGCGCGGCGCGGATGGAGATCTGCGCGGTTTCCAGATCGCGCGTCTCGCCCACGAGAATGACATCCGGGTCCTGGCGCAGGAAGGAGCGCAGGGTGGCTGCGAACGTACGCCCCACGCCGTCGTTGACCTGCACCTGGTTGACACCCTTGAGGTTGTACTCGACGGGGTCTTCCGCGGTCATGATGTTGTGCTCGGGTGAGTTGATGGTGTGGATCGCCGAGTAGAGGGTCGTCGTCTTGCCCGAGCCCGTCGGTCCCGTGATGAGGACCATCCCGTACGGCTGGCGGATGGCCGCGGTGAATTTGTCCATGCTCCAGCCGTCGAAGCCCAGCTTCGTGAGGTCGAGCTGGAGGGAGTCCTTGTCCAGGATGCGGAGCACGGCCTTCTCGCCGAAGATGGTGGGCAGAATGGACACGCGAAAGTCGATCTCGCGCACGCCGAAGCGCAGCTTGATGCGCCCGTCCTGCGGCACGCGCCGCTCGGAGATGTCCAGGTTCGACATGATCTTGAGGCGCGAGATGATGGCCGGTTCCAGCCGCTTGGGGGGCGCCAACATCTCGTGGAGCACGCCGTCGATGCGGAACCGGATGCGGAACACTTTCTCGTACGGCTCCCAGTGCAGGTCGGACGCGCCCCTCTTGATGGCGTCCGCGAGCACCATGTTGACCAGCTTCACGACGGGCGCCTCGTCCGCCGACTCCTTCAGCTCGAAGACGTTGAGGTTAGCGTTTTGCTGGTCCTCCTCCTCCACGACCTCCACGCTGCTCTCCGTCATGGTGATGTCGGAGAGCATCTCGGTCATCGAGGCCTGCTGTTCCTGGTACTGACGGTCGATGGCCTTGCGGATGGCCGCCTGCGGCGCCACCACGGGCAGGATTTGGAGATTCGTCATGAACGCAATGTCGTCGAGCGCGAACACGTTGGTGGGATCCGCCATGGCGAGCGTGAGCGAGCCGCCGATGCGCTTCACGGGCAGCACCTCGTACTTGCGCGCGACGGTGGCGGGGACGAGGCGCAGGGTCTCGGCGTCGATCTCGAGGTTCGTGAGCGTGATGGACGGGATGCCGTACTGCCGGGACAAGAATCCGATCAGCTGCTCCTCGGTGATGAAGCCGCGGCCCACGAGAATGGAGCCCAGCTTGTCGGTCTTCCCTTTCTGATCCGCAAGGGCCTGCTTGAGCTGGACGTCGGTGACCAGACCTTCGGCGACGAGGAGATCGCCGAGGCGTCGATTAACAGGCTGGCCGAGCTTTACCTGAGCCATTGAGACCTAGCCATTGAAACTTACTGTACCGTAGTCACCCTTTTCAACGTATCGGTAAAGGCCTTGAGGGCATCGTCCTGGTAAAGGACGAAAACGACACGTTTGACGGTAGTTTTGCCGGCTTTGAGGTGAGCAGTCACCGCTCCCAGCATGGCCTCCGCCGACACGGAAGGGGCCACGTGCCCGACCCCGGTGCCGAAGGCGGGGAGGGCGATGGACGTGAGCCGGTGCTTGTCGGCCAGCGTGAGGACCGATGCCGTGGCGCGGGCGATGTACTCGGCGCTGGTCTTGAGGTCCGGACCCATGACGGCGGCGTGAATCACGTGCGTGGCGGCCAGGTTCCCGCCCGGGGTGAGCACGGCGTCGCCGATCTCGATCGGCCCTTGCTTCAGAGCCTCTTCCTCGATGATGACGCCGCCCTTACGCTTGATCGCTCCTGCCACTCCCGTGCCCATGGCGAGCGTGGAATTGGCGGCGTTGACGAGGGCGTCCACTTCCCAGTCGGTGATGTCTCCGCGCTCCACCGAGACGGAGGCGGCGGCGATCCGCGCTTTCATCGGCCGCGCTCCTGTGCCTTGACGGCCGTCCACGATTGCTCCAGCTCTTCCTGCGTGACGTTGCCCACGGACTTCCCTCGCGCACTCAGATCGTCCTCCATTTCGGTGAACCGCCGGCGAAACTTGTCGATCGCCCCCCGCATCGCTTCCTCGGCATCGATGGACGACAGCCTCGCCACGTTGACGACGGAGAACAACACGTCACCCAGCTCGTCCTCGAGCCGCGCCCGGTCCCCGGCAGCGAGAGCGACGCGGGCCTCCTCGATCTCCTCTTCCACCTTCGACCATGCTGCGCCCGCGTTCGGCCAGTCGAAATTGACACGCGCCGCCTTCGACTGCAGGCGCTGGGCCTGCAAGAGGGAGGGCAGCGCGCGCGGCACCCCGTCGATCACCGAGCGCCGGCGGCCTTGCCGCTCCGCCTCACGCTGCTTGAGGGCTTCCCATTGCACCAGCACTTCGGCCGAGGTGGACGCGCGCGCATCCCCGAAGACGTGCGGGTGCCGCTCCACCATCTTGTCGATGAGCCGCTGCAGCACGCTGCTCATCGTAAAGTCGTTCGACTCCACCGCCAGCTGCGCGTGGAAGACGACCTGAAAGAGCAGGTCACCCAGCTCCTCTTCGATGGCGCCCGGCACGCCCGCTTCGATTGCCTCGAGCACTTCATAGGCTTCTTCGAGGAGGTAGGGCTTGAGGGAGACTCGTGTCTGCTCGCGGTCCCAAGGGCAGCCGTCCGGTCCACGCAGGCGGCTCATGATCTCGACAAGCCGCTCAAAGAGAACACCGGGGGACTGGGTCATCTCCGTTCCTGGGGTCAAGCGATTATACAGCAGCAGTTTTTGCGTGTGCTAGGCTCGGCGATATGGTCGACCCGGACGCAGAACCGACCTTCAAGGTCACCGATCGACGGCGGCGCGACGACGACGAGCCCGCCGCGGCCAGCCGTCCAGAGCCACGCCCCGTGGAGTCGCCGCGTCCGTCCGTCATCGAGTCCCCGCGGGAGCCAGCGCCCCCGGCCGGCGCTGCGGAGCGGAGTCTGGTCGGGCTGCTGATGATGCTCGGCAGCGAGGCCCTGATCGCCCTCGGTGAGGCAGCCGACCCTGTGAGCGGCGAGCGTCATCGCGAGCTTCCCCACGCCGCGGGCGTCATCGACCTCATCCTGCTCCTGCGCGAGAAGACTGAGGGCAACCGCTCGCCGGAGGAGACGCAGGTCATCGACGAACTCCTCTACGATCTTCAAATGCGGTACGTCAACGCGGCGAAGCGACCCGGATAGTCGCGCGCCCGGCATCGATCGTCACCGCCTCCACGTCCTCCGGCAGAGACCACCGGAGGATCGCGAGCGTGCCCGGATCCAGCAGGAGCCGCACCATCACGGTGGGCAGGGGCAGCTGTCCCACCGCGAACTCCGACGGTTCGAACCGCAAGCGAGGCCGTGGTCCCACTTCCAGCGTGGCGTGAGCGCGAATGCGCAGCCAGACGTCCCGTCTGCCCCAGCCCGAGGGCAGAACCTCCGAAAGCCAGGATAGCGGGGAATCGACGAGCAGCCGCCGCGCGGGAACCAGGCCGAAGAGCTCCACGGTGTTGCCCGCAAGAAGCCTGACCACCGGTGACGACAGCGGCACCTGTCCGGCCAGCTGACGGCTCATGAACGCGTTGACCTCCGCCTCCGTGAACACCACCGGTCCCGCGGGCTTGCCGCGCGCTCGGCCGCTCACGAGCTGAAACACCTTCTGCTGGGCGCGCGCGCTGTCTTCAGCGGTCGTCACCAACACCGGGACGTCGGGGGCCTGGCGTACGAGGACGAACCCCCATAAGGCGGCACCGACGACGACGGCGAGGCCCAACGCGACGACAATTCCCCCCAAGCAACCGGCGCACCCCAGACGCATTCCGACCACGGTAGCACCGCGTAACGCAAGTGCTTCTAACCAAAGGATTCGATTCCGGAGGGTAGGTCAAAGGTAGGCTATGATTTGACAGTCATAGACTCACCTGATATAAGAAATACGTACTCAAGATATCGGTCGGCGGGGAGGCCGACCAGCCATTACAAGGAGGAGCTGAACATGGCGATGGAGCGTTGGCGTCCTTACGGTACGACGATGGAGCGCTGGGAGCCGTTCCGCAACGGGGCGGACATTCAGACCGAAGTCAACCGTCTCTTCGACACTTTCTTTGGCCGGCCGTCGAGCGCATCCGCCCAGGGTGGGCGAGCGTGGGCTCCGGCGGTCGACATGTACGAGACGAAGGATGACCTCACGCTGACCGTAGAGCTTCCCGGCGTCCGCGAAAAGGACGTGACGGTCTCGATCGCCGGCGACCTTCTGGTCATCAAGGGGGAGCGGCGATTCGAGCAGGAGGTCAAGGAGCAGAGCTTCCTGCACGTGGAGCGCACGTACGGCAAGTTCGAGCGCCTCATCCAGCTGCCGATGCCCGTGCAGTCGGACAAGGTCAAGGCGACCTACCGCGACGGCGTGCTGATGATCCAGTTGCCCAAGGTCGAAGCGGTCAAGCCGAACGAAATCAAGATCGACATCCTGCTGTAGGGCACGCAAGGAGAGCGGGCGCGCGCCCGCTCCTCCGCATCTTACGAGACGTGAAAGGGAGACTCAGACATGGCGAAGGTGATCGGCATCGACCTGGGGACGACGAACTCAGTGGTCGCGGTGGTGGAGGGCGGCAATCCCACGGTCATCGCGAACCAGGAAGGCAGTCGCATCACCCCCTCGGTGGTCGGCTTCACGAAGGACGGTGAGATCCTCGTGGGCCAGGTAGCGAAGCGGCAGGCCATCACGAATCCGGAGAACACCGTGTTCTCCATCAAGCGCTTCATGGGGCGCCGCCACGACGAGGTGGTGCAAGAGGCCAAGCTCGTCCCTTACAAGGTCGCCAAGGCGTCGAACGGCGACGTGCGCGTCGACGTGCGAGGCAAGCAGTACTCGCCGCCGGAAGTCTCCGCCATGATTCTGCGCAAGCTGAAGGAAGCGGCGGAGGCGTACCTGGGCGAGAAGGTCACGCAGGCGGTCATCACGGTGCCGGCGTACTTCAACGACAGCCAGCGGCAGGCCACCAAGGACGCGGGCAAGATCGCCGGTCTCGAGGTGCTGCGCATCATCAACGAGCCCACTGCGGCTGCACTCGCGTACGGCCTCGACAAAAAGAAGGAAGAGAAGATCGCCGTGTACGACCTCGGCGGCGGCACCTTCGACATCTCGATCCTCGAGATCGGCGAAGGCGTCTTCGAGGTGAAGGCCACCAACGGCGACACGCACCTGGGCGGTGACGACTTCGACCAGCGCGTGATGGACTGGATCGCCGAGGAGTTCAAGAAGGAGCACGGCGTCGACCTCTTGAAGGACCGCATGGCTCTGCAGCGGCTGAAGGAAGCGGCCGAGAAGGCGAAGATGGAGCTCTCCACCACGCTGCAGACGGAGATCAACCTGCCCTTCATCACGGCGGACGCGAGTGGGCCCAAGCATCTCGTGCTCACGCTTACGCGCGCGAAGCTGGAGTCGCTCGTGGCCGATCTCATCGAGCGCACCATCGGGCCCTGCCGGCAGGCCATGAAGGACGCGGGCGTGTCCGCGGGAGACATCGATGAGGTGATCCTCGTGGGCGGGCAGATCCGCATGCCGAAGGTCCAGGAGGCCGTGAAGGGCCTCTTCGGCAAGGAGCCGCACAAGGGCGTCAATCCCGACGAGGTGGTGGCGGTAGGCGCCGCCGTCCAGGGCGCGGTGCTCACGGGCGAGGTCAAGGATCTGCTGCTGCTCGACGTGACGCCGCTATCGCTCGGCATCGAGACGCTGGGGGGCGTGATGACCACGCTCATCTCGCGCAACACGACGATCCCCACGAAGAAGAGCGAGACGTTCACCACGGCCGCCGACAACCAGACGTCGGTGGAAGTGCACGTCCTGCAGGGCGAGCGGCCGATGGCGCGCGACAACCGTACGCTCGGCAAATTCCATCTCATCGGGTTGCCGCCGGCATCCCGCGGCGTGCCGCAGGTGGAAGTCACCTTCGACATCGACGCCAACGGCATCCTGAACGTGTCGGCCAAGGACAACGCCACCGGCAAGCAGCAGAACATCACCATCACGGCCTCCTCCGGCCTCACCAAGGACGAGATCGAGAAGATGGTGAAGGACTCGGAAGCGAACGCCGCCGAGGACACCAAGCGGAAGCAGGAGATCGAGATCCGCAACCAGACCGACTCGCTGGTGTACGGCACCGAGCGCACGCTCGCCGAGCACGGCAGCAAGCTGACCGAGGCCGATCGCAAGAGTGTCGAGGACGCGCTCACGGAAGCGCGCGAGGGGCTCAAGACGGACGACCTCGAGCGGATGAAGCGGGCGCAGGAGGGGCTGACGAAGGCCTCGCACAAGCTCGCGGAGATCATGTATCGCGAGGCGCAGGGTCAGGGGGCGGGCGCCTCCGGCGCCGGCGGCACGCCCAGCGACGGCCATGCCTCAGCAGGTGGGCCCAAGGAGGGCGAGGTCGTGGACGCCGAGTTCGAGGACCTGGGCGAGAAGAAGTAGCACCATGCGTCGGGACTACTACGCGGTGCTCGGAATCGCGGCCACCGCGCCGCCGCGCGAGATCCGCCAGGCGTACCGGCGGCTCGCGCGGCAGTATTCCCCCGACGTGAATTTCTGGGACACGGCCGCGCGCAGTCTGTTCGAGGAGATCGAAGCGGCGTATCGCGTGCTCAGCGACCCCGCCGCCCGCGCGCACTACGATCGCGTGGGGCCCGCCGCCGCCCGCGCGGACGCGCTGGGCACAGGCAGGCGCGGGGACGACGTCCACGTGGCGGTCGAGATCGGATTCGCCGACGCCGCCACCGGCGTCCTCCTCACGCTCGAGGTGACGCGCTTCTCGCGCTGCCAGGCGTGCGGGGGCAGCGGCGGAGAGGGCGGGCGCGAATGCGCGCACTGTCAGGGGCGGGGCGTGCGGCGTGGGGTGGAGGCGGTGCACGTCGAGATTCCCGCCGGCGTCGATACGGGGATGCAGCTTCGCGTTCGTGACGAGGGCAGTACGGGCCCCTTCGGCGGTCCGCGCGGCGATCTCGTCGTCAGCACGCGCGTGCGCGAGCATCCGTTCTTCCAGCGCAAGGGCGATGGCGTGCAGTGCGAAGTGCCCCTGAGCGTGTGGGAAGCGTTGCGCGGCGCCCGCATCCACGTGCCCACCCCGCTCGGGGAGGCCCTCCTCGTGGTGCCGCCGGGCACGGCTGCCGGACAGGTGTTCCGGCTGCGCGGTCACGGACTGCCGCGGCTGGCGGGAGAGACGGCGGGCGATCTGTACGTCACGGTGCGCGTCGACGTGCCGGGCGGGCTGGACGCGCGCACCGACGAGCTCGTGCGCGAGCTGGAGCGACTGCTCCCCATGGAGCCGCGGGCGGGGCTGGAGCGCTACGCCGGAGGTGCGGCGTGACGGACCGTGGCAAGCCTCTCTATATGATCGGCGTCGTGGCCGATATGCTGAAGGTGCATCCGCAGACGCTGCGATTTTATGAAAAGAAAGGGCTCGTGCGACCCAGTCGCACGGAGGGCCAGACGCGGATGTATTCGGCGGACGACGTCGAAGACATCGCCCGCCTGCTGCGTCTTACACGTGACCTGGGAGTGAATCTCGCGGGCGTGGAGATCATCCTAAAGATGAGACGCCGGATAGTCGATATGCAGAAGCAGATCGAGGACCTCGTCAGCTACGTCCGGGACAACGGCGGCGACAGCGCGGCCGGCGTCGCGCGGGAGCCGCGCGAAGCGCTGGTGCGCGCCGCCTCTGGACAGCTGGGTCCGGTCGATCTGTTCTGAGAGGGAGACGCAAGACACAATGATCGAAGAACGACGCGGTACGGAGCAACCGGTGCCGGACATTCTCGCTATTCTTCCCCTGCGCGGCACCGTGCTCTTTCCGCACGCGGTGCTTCCACTGGGAGCGGGGCGGGCCTCGTCCATCCAGCTCATCGAGGAGGCCGTGCAGCATGGCCGTCTCGTGGGTGCCGTCATGCAGCGTGATCCGTCCCTGGAAACCCCCGGGCCCGAGGGCCTCCATGGCGTGGGTACCATCATGATCATCCACAAGGCCATCAAGCAGGGGGACGGTACCGTGCGCGTGGTGGCGCAGGGCCTCGGCCGCTTCCGCATCACCGAGATCCTCGAGCAAACGCCCTTCATGCGCGCGCGCATCGAGCCCGTGGCCGACGTGGAGCCGGGCGACGACCTCGAGTCGGAGGCGCTCGTGCGCAGCGTCAGCGCCCTCTTCGAAAAAGTGGTGTCGCTGTCGCCCACACTGCCGGACGAGCTGATCAACATCGTGGCCGGCGCCGACACCGTCGGTGCGCGCGCCGATCTCATCGCCGCTTCCCTGCCCAACCTCGCCATGGCTCTCAAGCAGGAATTGCTGGAGACGGCCGACGTCAAGCAGCGGTTGAGCAAGCTGACGGCGGCGCTCGGCAAGGAAGCCGAGGTGCTCGAGCTGGGCTCCAAGATTCAGTCGGAGATGCACTCCGAGATGTCCAAGACGCAGCGTGAGTACTACTTGCGCGAGCAGATGAAGGCGATCCAGAAGGAGCTCGGTGAAGGCGACGACCGTACGCAGGAGATCGACGCCCTGCGCGCCAAGATCGACGCGGCGGGGATGACCGAGGAGGCCCACAAGGAAGCTCTGCGGGAGCTCGATCGCCTCGCCAAGATGCCGCCCGCGGCGGCGGAGTACACGGTGGCGCGCACGTACATCGACTACCTGGTCTCGATGCCGTGGGCGCAGGAGACGACCGATAGCATCCAGATCGACGCCGCGAAGAGCATTCTGGACGAAGACCACGAAGGGCTCGAGAAGATCAAGGACCGAATCCTCGAGCACCTCGCGGTGAAGAAGATCCGTCCCCACGGCAAGGATCCCATCCTGTGCTTCGTGGGCCCCCCCGGCGTGGGCAAGACCTCGCTCGGCCGCTCCATCGCGCGGGCGCTCGGCCGCAAGTTCCACCGGATCTCGCTGGGCGGCATGCGCGACGAGGCGGAGATCCGCGGCCACCGGCGGACGTATATCGGCGCGCTGCCGGGCCAGATCATGCAGGGACTGCGGCGCGCGGGAACGAAGAACCCCGTCCTCATGCTGGATGAGATCGACAAGCTGGGAATGGACTTTCGCGGCGATCCCGCGTCCGCGCTTCTCGAGGTGCTCGACCCCGAGCAGAACGGGACGTTCCGGGATCACTACCTCGACGTTCCCTTCGACCTTTCGCGCGTGCTCTTCATCACCACCGCCAATGTGATGGATACCGTGCCGGCGCCGCTGCGGGACCGCATGGAGGTCATCCCTCTCGCCGGGTACACGGAAGAAGAGAAGGTGCGCATCGCGCAGAAGCACCTGGTGCCCAAGCAGACGGGGGAGCACGGGCTGGTGGACGGCACCGACGTCGTCTTCGCGCCGGAGGCGCTGCGCTTGCTCGCCCGCGGCTACACGCGGGAGGCGGGGGTGCGCAACCTCGAGCGTGAGATCGCCCACGTCTGCCGCAAGGTGGCGCGCCGACACGCCGAAGGGCAGACGGAGCCGGTGCGCGTCGTGCCCGACCTCGTCACCGCGTTCCTCGGCGTTCCGCGCTTCGAGCTGGAAGAGGTGGAAGAGCGCACGCGGGTGGCGGGCGTCGCCATCGGTCTCGCTTGGACGCCGGCGGGCGGTGATGTCCTCTTCATCGAGGCGACACGGATGGCGGGCAAGCACACGCTCACGCTCACCGGCCAGCTTGGTGACGTGATGAAGGAATCCGTGCAGGCGGCGCTGTCGTGGGTTCGCTCGCACGCGCCGCAGATCGGTGTCGATCCGACCTTCTGGGAGAGCTCGGACATCCACGTCCACGTTCCTGCGGGCGCCATCCCCAAGGACGGGCCCTCCGCGGGGGTCACCATGACCACCGCCCTCGTCTCGCTGCTGACCGGGCGCGCGGTGCGGCCCGGTCTGGCGATGACGGGAGAGATCAGCCTGTCGGGTCGGGTGCTGCCCGTCGGTGGCATCAAGGAGAAGGTGCTCGCCGCCCATCGGGCCGGCATCCGGACGCTGGTACTACCGAAGAGGAACGAAAAGAACCTTCTGGAAGACGTTCCAGCGGCCGTCCGCGACGTCATGACCTTTCACCTCGCCGACGTGATCGAGGACGTCCTCCAGGTCGCCCTGGAGGACGTGCCAAGTGCGCGACAGAGCGAGCTTATTGCTGAGTGGGCATAGCCTCGGTTTTGGTGGTTTCGCGCAACGGACGACTTCGCTAAGATAGCGCCGTGTATCGACTGGCGCTTCTGCTGACGGCTGTCGCAATGTGTGCGGGCGTGGGCTCCGCCGGGGCCGAGACGTTCAAGTTCTCAGCTCCCGACGGCACCACGCACTTCACCAATGCGCCTACCGACCCCCGCTATCGGCGCATGGGATATACCTCCGGCAGCGCCGCGGGCTGGCTGCGGCTGCCTCCGGCCGAGACGACGTCCCGACCGTCATACATGCCCGAGATCATGGACGCCGCTCAGCGCTACGGCGTGCCGGACCGACTCGTGGCGGCCGTCATTCGCGCCGAGTCGGGCTTCAACCCCCGCGCAGTGTCGAGCAAGGGGGCGCAGGGGTTGATGCAGCTGATGCCCGGTACGGCCTCGATCCTCGGTGTGCGCAACTCGTTCGATCCGCGGCAGAACATCGATGGAGGCGTGCGGCACCTGCGTGGCCTGCTCGACCGCTTCCCGGACAATCTGCCGCTTGCCATCGCCGCCTACAACGCGGGCGAAAAGGCGGTGACCGCCTACGGCGGCATTCCGCCCTACCCAGAGACACGGGATTACGTGAGCAAGGTGCTTCGATTTTACGGCGCCACGGTGCAGGGCGGAGATACGCCGCCCACGCGCATCTACCAGACGATCGGCAAGGACGGCACCGTGACCTACACGAACATCCCGCCCCGCGGCGTGCAGTAGCCTCCCCCCCAGACTGTAGCCGTCAGCGCAGCAGCTTCGAGACCTCGCGGAAGGCGTCCGTGTCCGCGCGCCCCAGGAGCTGAAAGACGACCGTCTCCGTGGCCGTGATCACCGCCCCCGCCTGACGCGCCTGACCGAGACCGATCTCCATGTTGGCGACACGCCGCGAGCACACCGCGTCGCCCACCACCGACACACGGAAGCCGGCCGCGAGCAGGTCCAGCGCGGTGAGCAGGACGCATACGTGCGCTTCCATGCCCGTGAGGATGACGTGATCGCCGCCCGCCGTGCGCAGCCGGTCCATGAAGCCATCGGCCCCGCAGCACGAGAACGCGGTTTTCTCGAGCGGCGTCACGCCCTCGATGAGAGCGCGCACTTCCGGAAGCGTGCGGCCGAGGCCCTTTGGGTACTGTTCCGTGAGGAGCACCGGAGCGCCCATGCGCAGCGCCGCCGTGATGAGGATCTTGATGTTCGTCACCATGTCGTCGCGCTTGTCGGCGTCCATGACGTTGAAGAGCCGCTCCTGCACGTCCACCACGACGAACGTGGGATGAGCCATAAGTTCTCCTGCGGCACGAGAATGAACGGTGGCGGGATTCTCTCAGCCGCGCCACGACCGATCAAGACCTCGGTACTGAATCGCCTCCGCGCAATGCTCCGGTGCGATATCGGTGGCGCCGGTGAGATCGGCGATCGTTCGCGCCACCTTCAGAACCCGATCGTGGCCGCGCGCCGACAGGCCAAGCCGCGTCATGGCCGCTTCCAACAGCCGCTGCGCGGGGGCCGGCGTGGGGCACCACCGTCGCACCTGACGCGCGCTCATCTCGGCGTTGAGGCCCGGTCGCTTGCCGCCGAAGCGTTCGCGCTGCCGCTCGCGCGCCGCCGCCACCCGCGCTCGGATGGTGGCGGAGTCGTCCGCGGGGGCCGCGGAGTGGAACTCGTCGGCGGTGAGCGCGGGCAGCTCGACGTGAAGATCGATACGGTCCAGCAGCGGCCTCGACAGGCGCCCGAGATACCGGCTGCGCTCGGCGGGCGTGCACAGGCAGCGCTCGAGCGAGGCACAGCCGCGGCGACACGGATTGGCGGCCGCCACGAGCTGGAAGCGGGCGGGGAAGTCGCTCACGCCGCTCGCGCGCGCGATGCTGACGTGGCCGTCCTCCAACGGCTGCCGGAGCGACTCCAGCACGTGCTGCTGGAACTCCGGGAGCTCGTCCATGAACAGCACGCCGCGATGCGCGAGGGTAACCTCGCCGGGGTGGGGTGGCGTCCCACCGCCGATGAGCCCGGCCACGGAGATCGTATGGTGCGGTGCGCGGAAGGGCCGCTCGGCCATCAGCGCGCCTCGCGCAGCGAGCAGGCCGGCCACCGACCAGATCGTGGTGACCTCCAGCACCTCGTCACGCGACGGCGGCGGGATGACGGCGGCCAGGCGCCGCGCCAGCATCGTCTTGCCGGCGCCGGGCGGTCCCACCAGCAGCACGTTGTGACCGCCTGCGGCCGCGATCTCGAGCGCGCGTTTGGCGTGCGCCTGGCCGCGCACGTCGCTGAAGTCGCCGTCGTCCGCCCGGAGCCCGGTGGAGGGCTGCGCGGCCTGAATCACTGGCGGACGCTCGTTGCCGTTCAGCAGGGCCACGGCGTCGCGCAGCGTGGCCGCTGCCAGCACCCGCACGCCGTCGATGGCCATGGCCTCCGCGCCGTTGTCGAGGGGAACGAGAAGGGTCGGGATGCGCTGGCGGCGGCACGCGAGGCCGACCGCGAGCGTGCCGCGCACGGCCTGGATCTGGCCGTCGAGCGCGAGCTCGCCGATGACCGCAAAGGGGCCGACGCGGCCCCGAACGATTTCGGTGGCCGTGAGAATGCCGAGGGCAATAGGCAGGTCGAAGGAGGCGCCCTCCTTGCGGATGTCGGCGGGCGCGAGGTTGACGGTGACGCGGTCAGGGGGGAAGGCGAAGCCCGCGTTGCGTATCGCCGTACGCACGCGCTCGCGGCTTTCGCGGACCGCCGAGTCGGGTAACCCGACCACCGTGAACGCGGGCAGCCCCGAGCTCACATCGACCTCCACCCGCACGAGCGCGGCTTCCACGCCGACCAACGCCGCCGACAGCACCCGGGCCAGCACGAGGCGATAGTGGAGACGGCCTCCGTAACCGTCAATGTCCCGAGTTGGATACCGTCGAACTGTCGTAGATGACTGACGTCTCAGTCATATGTCGGGATTATTGACAATCTACGCCATACAAGCAGTGCTCCCTATTCTAAGTACTTACGAGAACGTACTTTATCATTTGGCGCCTTTGTTGCTTTGCGAGTGGCCGTGCGAATCGCAGTGATCTCTCTTGGGTGCATTCTGTCCGCCATCGTCCCCTCCGCCCCGATAGCCGCGGGGACGCTTACCTGGAATATGTGCGAGGGCGGAAGCGACAACCGCTGCTCGCCTCAGAACGGCGCAGCCAACAGCGTTGGGGAGTCGCCGCGCGGCGACACGGACACGGGCGCCAATCGAGTGTTCGACTTCAATTCGATCGAGCCGACGCACGATGTCGTGTTCGTCCGGGCGTTCAGGACCGGGACGAATCTCGGTGGCGGTACCGTGTCGGCAACGGGCATGACGATCGGGGACGGCGGTGTGGGCGCCGGGCCGGAAGACGGTCCTGAGTACGCCGTCGACAACATCGGGCACGATGAGTTCCTCGTGTTCCAGCTGCCGTCCGACAACTCCAAGCCGCTCAGCTTCAGGATCGGCTGGCGCGAGGGCGACGCGGACATCGCGACGTGGATCGGCGGCACTCTGGGCGGCCTCCACGACGCCCTGGATCTCTTCCTCGCCGGCACTTTCCCGTGGGCAGCCGCGCCCACCAACCCTCTCGCCGAGTACGGCTACACACAGCACACCTTCATAGACGTGGCGGCGAACACCACGCAGTTCTTCCGGCGGAACGCCACCGGCCGTTATCTGATCATCGGCGCACGAAACGAGGTCGATCTCGTCGACGGGACGAACGTCGACGGCGGCGACGACAAGTTCAGGGTGATGCAGGTCGTAGCCGACGTTTCCTCGCCTGCCGCGCTGGTTGTGGAGAAGGTGCCGGAGCCCGGGACATTGAGCTTCTACGCCATCGCCGCCGCGGGCCTCCTCTGGGTCCGCCGGCGGAGCGTCCACCGGCCACCCGCCGCGTAGAAGTCGTTGTTCCCCGTGGTGACCTCGTAGCTCGCCTGTGATCCTCGGCGGTGACGTCGGACCCCGCGTCAATGTCCCGCGTTGGGTAACGCCAGCGGTGATAGAGTTTTCCGCACATGGCTCGGGACCTTCGCAGCCCGGATCCGGCGAACGCGGCACACGGGTTGCGCCCGGTGATCCTCGTCGTCGACGACGAGGCCGGCGTGCGCGATGCCTTCCGGCTCATTCTCGAGGACGCCTACGACGTCATCGACGTCGCCGACGGCCCCCACGCCCTCGACGTCATTCGCTCCTCACAGGTGGACCTCGTGTTGCTCGACATCCGGATGCCGGAGATGGACGGCATCGAGGTCCTGGAGCGGCTGAAGGCCATCGACGAGGGTGTGGAGGTCATCCTCGTCACCGCCGTGAAGACCGTGCGCACGGCGGTGGCGGCGATGAAGCTGGGCGCCTTCGACTACCTCACCAAGCCCATCGACGACGAGGAGGACCTCCTGGCCCTCGTGCGGCGCGCCCTGGAGAAGCGCGCGCTCGAGCGTGAGGTTGTCTTCCTCCGCTCCGAGGTGGCGCGTCAGCACGAGCCGGACGAGATGGTGGGCCGGCACGCGGAGATGCAGCGGCTCTACCGGCTCATCAGCCAGGTGGCGCGCACGACGACCACCGTGCTCATCACCGGCGAGAGCGGCACCGGCAAGGAGCTCATCGCCCGCGCCATTCACCGGCAGAGTCCGCGCAGCGACAAGTCGTTCGTGCCCGTCACCCCGGGCGGCTTTCCGGAGAGCCTGGTGGAGTCGGAGCTCTTCGGCCACGAGAAGGGGGCCTTCACGGGCGCGTACCAGCGCAAGCTCGGTCGCTTCGAGCTCGCCCACGGCGGCACGCTGTTCCTCGACGAGATCTCGTCGGTCAAGCACGACGTGCAGGTCAAGCTGCTGCGCGCGCTGCAGGAGCGCGAGATCGAGCGGGTGGGCGGCACGCGCGCGATCAAGGTCGACGTGCGCATCGTGGCCGCCACCAACGTAGACCTCAAGCGGCTGGTGGCCACGGGCGCCTTTCGCGAAGACCTCTATTACCGGCTCAACGTCGTCCCCATCACGGTGCCCCCGCTGCGCGACCGGCTGGAGGACCTGCCGCTGCTCGTGGACCATTTCATCCGGCACTACACGCAGATGTTCAACAAGCGCATCCAGGGCCTGTCGCCGGAGGCGCTCGCCGCCCTCGCCGGCTACCACTGGCCCGGCAACGTGCGCGAGCTGCAAGCCATCATCGAGCGCTCCATCGTGCTGTCCGACGGGCCCGTCGTCGGCCTCGACGGCCTGCCGCTCGACGTCACGGTGGCGCCGCATCGTGGCCGCGGACGTCGCGAGGAGATGCTGCCGCTGAACGAGGCGAGCGACGCCTTCGAGCGGCAGATCGTCATGCGCACGCTCGCGAGCGTGGACGGCAACCAGAGCGAGGCGGCCCGCATCCTCGGCATCCACCGCAACTCGCTCAAGCTCAAGCTCGCGCGCTGGAAGCGAGCGAAGGGGACGGGCCCGGCGTAGCACAGTAGCGAGCCACCCTATCCAGCGCCTGTGCACTGTCGAACGGAGATCTCTGATATCGATGGTTTACGTCTCGAAGCGCACGCGCGGATGCACATCTTCTGGCCAACGGTCATCTCACACCGTGCGCTCGCGCAGAGGCGGTCATCGATGAAAACCGCGTACTTGAGCATCACGGGTGCGCGTCACACCTATGGCTGTCGAATTGCTCTAGGTTCTCGCCCGACAGGAGTCCACGCCCTTCATGGTGAAGGGCATGAGATGCCTGAAAGGGGACAGAGCAATGACGAAGATGATCGCGGCGGTACTCGTGCTGGCTTCCTTCCTGTTCGCGGCTCCGGTGCTCGAGTCGGCCACGTCGGGCTCCACGCAGCTCTTCCAGGCGATCGGCACTGCCGACGGCGGCGGCGGCGGCGACTAATAGTTCTCGCCCCCTCGAGGGACTGCGTGTCCGCTCGGTGCGCGGTCGGGAAGAGAGGACGCAGCACGTCCCGGCCTCTCGTCCTTCTCGTGCTCGCCACCGTCTGCGTCCTCGCCGCGCCGTTCGCGGTGGCGGCGCAGACGGGCGGCGCGCCCGCGGAGACCTCTGTGTACCGCCGTCCGCTCGGTCACGATCCGGCCACGCTCGATCCCGCGCGTATCAGCGATGTCTACAGTCGTTCGGTGGCCAACCAGATCTTCGACGGCCTCGTGGAGTTCGACCACACCCTCACGATCACCCCCGCCCTCGCGCAGTTCTGGAAAGCCACCCGCGACGGGCTCACGTGGACGTTCACGCTGCGCAAGGGCGTCACCTTCCACCACGGCCGCGAGGTGACCGCGGACGACGTCGTCTTCTCGTTCACGCGGATTCTCGATCCACGCCTGAAGTCGAGCTCGGCGGACCTGTTCATGGTCATCAAGGGCGCGCGCGAGTTCGCGACGGGCAAGGCTACGAGCGTGTCCGGGCTTACCGCCGTCGACGCCTCCACTGTGCGCATCACCCTAGAAGAGGCATTCGGGCCCTTCGTCTCGATCCTCGCCATGGGGACCGCGAAGATCGTGCCCCGTGACCTCATCGAGCGTCACGCGGAAAGTTTCGGTCTCAACCCGGTGGGCACGGGGCCGTTCAAGTTTTCGCAGTGGGAGCGGGGTCGGAGCATCGCGCTCGTGCGTAATGTCGATTACTACGGCGGTCCGCCGCGCCTCGGCCGACTCGTGTACCGGATCTTCGAGGGCGAGCGCACCGCGTTGATGTACGAGAAGTTTCGGGCGGGCGAGCTGGAGGACAGCCCCATCCCCACGGCGGAGCACGGCCGTGTCCCCCCCGGGTACCAGTACGTCAAGCGACCGATGTTCAACCTCCGCCACTATGGATTCAATACGCGGGTGAAGCCGTTCGACGACCGCCGTGTCCGCCAGGCGGTGGTGGCGGCCATCAATCGCCCTGCGCTGCTCGAGGACATCTTTCGCGGGCGGTTCATTCCGGCGCGCGGCGTGCTGCCCCCCGGCACCCTCAGCTTCAATCCCGCCGTGAGAGGCATTCCCTTCGACCCTGCGCTCGCGCGCCAGCTTCTCAAGGAGGCGGGCCATGCGGAAGGGCGCGGCCTGCCGCCCGTCACCTTCTGGTCCAGCGTGAAGTCCGACCGCATCTTCCTCGAGCACGCGGCGATGCAGGACGCGCTGAAGGCGGTCGGCATCACTGTCGACTTCCAGTACCAGACGGATTGGCCGGCGTTCTCGAAGCTCCTCGCGGAGGGCAAGGGCCAGGCATTCCTCTACGCCTGGTATGCGGACATCCCGGATCCTGACAACTTCCTGCACCTGCTCTTTCATTCGATGAGCCCGCGCAATTACATGCGCTACGCCAATCCCATCATCGACGACATGCTGACCCACGCGCGCAACGAGGCGGACTTGCCCAAGCGCGTCGATCTCTATCGCCGGGCGGAGCAGATCATCTTGAATGACGCCCCCGTCCTTCCCGTCTGGCACTACCCGTACGAGCGGCTGTTCCAGCCCTACGTGCGCAGCATAGAGGTCAACGGCCTCGGTGACCCCTACATCCCTCTGCGGAAGATCTGGCTGGAGCGGCCATGAAGCTGCAGGCGAAGTTCCTCGTGGGCACTCTCCTCGTGATTGCCTTCGTCATGGCGGCGGTCATCGGCGTCGTGGATACGCACCAGCGTGCCGCGATCGTCGGGGAAGTGGAGCGGCGAGGCGAAGTGCTCGCGCGCAGTCTCGCCGCCACCTCTCACGGTCCGCTCCTCCTCTACAACTTCACCGCCCTCGAGCAGAACGTGATGCGCCTGGCGGCGGAGGCGGATGTGGTGTATGCCATCGTGATCGACGGCGAGGGCAAGGTGGCCGCGCACAGCCGGCATCCCGAGCGCGTGGGCGGGGCCCTCCCAGGTGCCGTCGATCGTGCCGCCGCCGCCGCGGAGGCGCCGCTCACGCAGGAGCTGGTGCACGGTTCCGAGGCGATCTACGACTTCTCGATGCCGGTCATGGTCGACATGCAGAAATGGGGGACGGCGCGCATCGGGCTCTCCAAGCGACGTATGGACGCGGAGATCCAGGACACGCGCCGGGAGCTGGGAGTGCTCACGTTCGTCATGCTCGTCGCGGGCGGCGTCGCCGCTTTCCTCGTCGCCCGCCGCATCTCCCGGCCCATGCAGGAGCTGGCAGCAGGCGTGGTGGCCATCTCGCGCGGCGACCTCAACCAGCGCATCGAGCCCGCCACGCACGACGAGATCGGGCGGCTCGCCATCGCCTTCAACCACATGGCCAGCCAGCTGCTGCAGCAGCGCACCGCGCTCGAGGATGCCAACGGCGAGCTGCGCCGGCGCTTCGACGAGGTGGCCGATCTCAAGACCTACACCGACAACATCCTGAGCTCGCTCACGAGCGGTATCGTCACCGTGGATCTGGAGGGGCGCGTGGTGAGCGTGAACCCGGCCGCCGAGCTCATGACGGGTTTTTTCGGCGGCGAGGTGATGGGCCGGTACTGCACGGAAGTGTTCGCCCACACCACGGAGCTCGGCGAGGCGCTCATGGAGACGCTCACCACGCGCACCGCGATGGGGGGGCGCGCGCTCACGCTGCGCCGGCGCAACGGCCGCTCCCTGTCCGTGGAGCTGAGCACGTCGCCCCTCAAAGGCGGGGAAGGCAAGGACCTCGGTGTCATCGCCGTCCTGCGCGACCTCACCGTCGTGCGCGAGCTGGAACACCGGCTGCGGCGCTCGGACCGTCTCGCCGCCCTCGGGGGGATGGCGGCCAATCTCGCGCACGAGATCAAGAACCCGCTCACCGCCCTGCTGCCGTTCAGCCGCCGCCTCGCACGCAAGTTCGACGACCCGGGCTTCCGGGAGAAGTTCCTCTCCGTGGTCCCCCGCGAGCTCGAGCGCATCAACAGCATCGTGGAGGGGCTGCTCGAGCTGTCGCGACCGACGCGCCTGGACTTCCAGCCCCTGCGCGTGCCGACGCTCGTGGAGCGGGTGCTGGAGCTGTACGCGAACCAGATCGAGCAGGCCGCTGTGCGCGTGACACGCGAATATGCGCGCGACCTCCCCGCCGTGTGGGCCGACCAGGAAGCGCTCTACCAGGCGCTGGTGAACCTCGTCACGAATGCGCTCGATGCGATGTCGCAGGGCGGCCATCTCACCGTGCGCGCGGGCTGGATCGACGCGGCGGAGCTCATGCTGCCGGGCCGCGCTGCGCGGCGGTGGGTGAAGATCGAGGTGGAGGACACGGGGTCCGGCATCACCACCGCCAACAGCGAGCGCGTTTTCACACCGTTCTTCTCCACGAAGGAGACCGGCACCGGACTCGGCCTCGCGCTCACCCACAAGATCATCGAGGACCACGGCGGCTCCATCGACTTCAGGCCCGCTCCCGGCGGGGGCACGATCTTTCGCATCATCCTGCCGCTCACGCCCGATCCCACGGATGCGAGCGGCCATGACCACACCGTCCTCTGATGCGATCCTTTCCGGCGGACGCATGCACATGAACGGACCCCGTCCGAGCGTCGAAGAGGCGCTCGCCGAGAACGAGCAGCTGCATCGCGAGCTGGAGACCTCGCGCCAGCGCATCGGCGCGCTCGAGCAGGCGCTGCAGGCCGCGCAGCGCCTGGAGGCGGTGGGCCGCGCCGCGAGCGGTATCGCCCACGACTTCAGCAACGTGATGGCGGTGATCGCGGGCTATGCCGACCTCCTCTTGCGGCGTGTGGATGCCACCGATCCCGTTCGTGCTCATGCGGAGTCCATCAAGAAGGCGACCAGGTGGGGCCAGCACCTCACCCAGCCCGTCCTCAGCGGCGGACGCCAGTCTGCGCCCGTCACGCGCGCGGTGGACCTCAACGCCATCGTCGCCAGCGTGGCGCGCACCCTCACGCCGCTCTTCGGCGATCACATCCACGTGGAGCTGCGCCTGCAGCCGGGCCTTCGCCCCGTGGCCGTGAGCCCGGGCCCCCTCGAGCACGTCGTCATCAATCTGCTGATCAATGCGCGTGACGCCCTCGCCGGAGGCGGACAGGTCACGGTGGAGACGGCGGCGGTGGAGATCGAGAGCGGGCCGCGCGCGGAGCCGGCGGCCGGTGTGCGCCTGCGCGTGGTCGATACCGGCTGCGGAATGGACGCCGCCACGCGCTCGCGCGTGTTCGAGCCGTATTTCACGACGAAGGATGCCGGCAAGGGCACGGGGCTCGGGCTGTCCACCG
The DNA here is from genome assembly GCA_046712525.1 of Candidatus Rokuibacteriota bacterium. GTDB lineage: Bacteria > Methylomirabilota > Methylomirabilia > Rokubacteriales > CSP1-6 > JBBDXO01. The sequence goes on along the minus strand of JBKKCN010000651.1, from coordinate 6,525 downwards.
TGTTCGGGATCGTCACGCAGCACGGAGGACAGATCGACGTCACGAGCGAGGTGGGGCAGGGCACCACCTTCACCGTGGATCTGCCGGCCGCCGATTTGTCAGCGGCGGCCGACACGGCAACCTCGACGGCAGCGGCGGTGTTGCTGGTGGAGGACGAGCCCGGCGTGCGTGACCTCGTGGTGGAGATTCTCGAGCTCGCGGGCTACCAGGTGCTGCAGGCGCGCGACGCCGCGCACGCGACGTCGATGAGCCGCCGGCACGGAGGGCCAATGCCGCTGCTCGTGGCCGACCTGAGCGCGCCCGGGGTGGGAAGCGAACGCTTCGTCCGCGACCTGCTGGACACGCGCCCGGGCTTGAAGGTGCTCTACCTGACCGGCGACCTCGAGCGCCCGCTGGACGACACGACCGCGGGTCGTGCCCACCGCGCTGTGATCCGCAAGCCGTTCACGATCGACACCTTCATGCGCACGCTCACCGATCTGCTCGCTACGCGTTGAGGCGGCGCCGGAAGAAGCCGAGCAGTCCCTGGGGCATGAAGATGACCATCAGGGTGAAGATGATGCCGACCGGGATCAGGTAGTACTCGTAGAAGACGCGTGAGAACACTTCCTTCATCAGCAGAAAGAACGCCGCACCCGCCACCGGACCCACGAGCGTCCCGATCCCGCCCATCACGTTGAAGATGACTGCCTCGCCCGAGATCAGGAAGAGGACGAAGTCCGGCGCCGCGAACTTGTTCTGGATCGCGTAGAGCACGCCTGCCAGTCCGGCGAACAGCCCCGAGAGCATCACCGACACGATCTTGTAGCGCTCCACGTGGTAGCCGATCGCCCGCGTGCGCGGCTCGTTCTCCCGGATCGACTGCAGCACCATGCCGAACGGGGACTGGGTGATGCGCCGGAGCACCAGGTAGGAGACGACGACCATGGCGAGCACGAACCAGTGCAGGCCGTTGCGCGTGAAGGGGACCGAGAAGACCCCGGGGATGCTGAAGGGGGGCTGGCGGAAGGTGAGGCCGTTCTCGCCGCCCGTGACCTCGGTCCACGTGAAGATAATGACGTAGAAGATCTGTGAGAAGACAAGCGTGGTGATCGAGAAGTAAATGTCGCGCAGGCGCGTCGAGAAGAAGGCGACGAACATCGCGATCACCGCGGCGGCGACAAGGCCCACCAGGATCGCGAGCCAGAGGTTAGGCGGCCGCACCGCGAGGAGGGCGGCGGCGGCGCCGTACATGCCGAGCCCGAAGAACGCCGAGTGGCCGAACGAGACCATCCCCGTGTAGCCGATCAGGAGGTCCGACGACATCGCGAACAGGCCCCAGATCAGGATCTCGGTCGCGAAGCGCTGCCAGAACTCCGGCAGCACGAAAGGAGCGGCGGCCAGCGCGGCGACGACGAGGCCGAAGCCGATCCAGTAGGAGGGGCTCGGTCCGGTGGCGCTCGCGCGGGTGTCGAGCGCCCGCGCGGTGGCCGCCGTCGGCGGAACCACGCTGCTCATCGTGGCGACCGGCGCGAGGCCGGGCGAGACGTACGCAGCTTCATTTCGGCGTCGGCACGAAGAGACCGGTGGGCCGCACGAGGAGCGTGAGGATCAGCGCGATGAACGACACGATCACCGCCTGCGCGGGACTGACCCAGATGGTGGCGAGCGACTCCAGCAGGCTGATGAAGATGGACGCGAGGATGGACCCGCCCAGGTTGCCCATACCGCCCACGACCACGACGACGAACGCCCGCAGCGTGAAGTCGAAGCCCATCGCGTGGTTGACGCCGACGGTGGGGCCGAAGAGCACGCCGGCCGCCGCCGCCATGGCGGTCCCGATGGCGAACACGACGGTGTGCACCCACGGTACCGGGATCCCCATGGCCTCCGCCATGAGGCGATCCTGCGTCGTCGCGCGGATCCAGATCCCATGCTTGCCGTACTTCATGAAGAGGTAGAGGGCGCCGATGATCGCCGCGGACATCAGCGCGATGAGGAGCCGGTACCACGGGTACTCGATGTAGAAGAGCTGGAAGTGCCCGCTCAGCGGCTCCACGATCCGGCGCGGCACGGGGCCATACTGCCAGAGCGCGTAGTTCTGGATCACCAGCGAGATGCCGAAAGTGGCCAGGATGGTGGTGAGCGGATCGCGCCCGAGCAACGGCCGCAGCGCTGTCGTCTGGAGGACCGCGCCCAGGACCGCCATCGTGAGCACCGAGACGACGAACGCGATCCAGAAGTTCCCGGTGGTCAGGAACGCCGTCGTCCCGATGTAGGCGCCCAGCATGAAGAGATCGCCGTGCGCGAAGTTCACGATGTCCATGATCCCGAAGATCAGCGTGAGTCCGGAGGCCACGAGCGCCAGGATCATGCCGTTCACGAGGCCGTTGACGATCTGGACGAGGATCTGGTCGAAGGGAATCATGCCGGCTCAGACCCCCAGGTACTGGTGGATGACGGTGGCATCGGCGCGGAGCGCCGCCGCGGGCGCGTGGTGGCGCACCACGCCTTTTTCCATGATGTAGACGCGATCCGACACGGCCAGCGTCATGGGGACGTTCTGCTCCACGAGGAGGATGGCCACGCCCTCCGTGTGCAGCACCTCGATGATCTCCCGAATCTGGCTCACCATGCGCGGCATCAACCCCTCCGTGGGCTCGTCGAGCAGGATGATGCGCGGCTCCAGCATCATCGCGCGCGCGATGGCGAGCATCTGCTGCTCGCCGCCGGACAGCGTCCCACCGGCCTGGTGGCGGCGCTCGGCCAGGATCGGAAAGCTCTTGTAGACCTTGTCCAGCAGGGCCTGACGGCGCTCCGCGGAGACCTCGGGGCGGTCGAGACCGGTGCGGAGATTCTCGAGCACCGTGAGGAGCTTGAAGATGCGCCGATCCTCCGGCACGTACCCGATGCGCATCCGCGCGAGGCGGTATGGCCGCACGCCCGCGATGTCCTTGCCCTCGAAAGTGATGCGGCCCTCCGTCGAGCGCGCGAGCCCCATGATCGTCTTGAGCGTCGTCGACTTCCCGACGCCGTTGCGGCCGAGAAGCCCGACCACCTCACCGGGACGCACCTCGAGCGACACGCCGTGCAGGATGTGCGACTTCGCGTAGAAGGTGTGGACGCCGTCCAGCGTCAGCATCAGGTCTTGAGGTAGACCTCCTGCACGCGCGGATTGGCCTGGATCGCCGCCGGAGTGCCCTCGGCCAGGACCTCGCCGTAGTGCAGCACGGTGATCGTGTGGGCCAGGCCCATCACCACCTCCATGTCGTGTTCGACGATGAGGGTGGTGAGGTCCGCGGCGATGCGCCGGATGAGCTCGACGGTCGCATGCGTCTCGGTGACGCTCATGCCGGCCGTCGGCTCATCGAGACAGAGCAGCTTGGGCTCGGTGGCGAGCGCGATGCCGATCTCGAGGTTCCGCTGCTCGCCGTGCGAGAGGTTCGAGGCCAACTCCTCCTGCTTGTCGGCGAGGCCGACGGAGTCGAGCACCGCGCGCGCCCGCTCGATGACGTCGCGGAAGGAGCGGTGATGGCGGAGCAGGCTCCACGAGTGGTGCCGCGACTGCACGGCGATGCGCACGTTCTCGAGCACGGTGGCGCCGGGCAGGATGTTGGTGATCTGGTAGGAGCGCGCGATGGCCTTCTGCGAGATCCGGTGCGGCGGCAGGCCCGTGATGTCCTCGCCGTCGAAGAGGATGCGCCCCCCCGTGGGCGCCAGGACGCCGGTGAGGCAGTTGAAGAACGTGGACTTGCCCGCCCCGTTGGGGCCGATGATGGCGCGGATCTGGCCGGCGGGGACGGCGATGGAGACGTTGTTCAGCGCGGCGAGCCCCCCGAACTGCATGGAGAGGCCCTCGGTCCTCAGAATGGCACCGCGCGGGGACGACGCGCCCCGGCCGTCACCGGCCGGGGCGGTCGAACCTTGCAAGCGGGCGCTCGTCACGCCTTCGGGAAGGTGCAGGCGGGCGGGACGACGATCTTGTCCCTGGCGACGACGTCGAGGAGGCGGTGCTTGCCGTCCTTGATGTCGAAGATGAACTGGCGGAGGAGGGCCTGGTGGTCTTCCCGGCGCAGCAGCTTGTCGCCCTGCGGGAAATCGTCACCCTCCTTGACTTCCATGCCCTCGAGGGCCTCGATCAGCTTCATCGCGTCCTCGCGCCCGCGGAAGCCGGACTTCTGGATCCCGAGCTTGAGGAAGTTCATCGCCTCGAAGTTGGACTGCACGTAGCGGTCCGGGTCCGGCCCCGACGGGTCCATCTTCTTCAGCAGCACCTTCGATTCCTCGAAGAAGCGCTTGTGGTGCGGTGTGTCCAGCGGCTTCGTGAGCACGGGGATGTACCGGTTGACGCCGGTGAACCCCTCGATCTTCTGGCCGAGCGCAGTGAGGTGCGTGGACTCCGCGACGGCGCCGTCGCCCGCGTACTTGGCCTTCTTGATGAGGCCGAGGTCGTACGCCTGGTTGGTGAAGGTCACGGCGTTGGCGCCGAACATGATGGCCAGAACGCCGTCGAAGCTGCCCGTGATCTTCGAGATGAAGGCCGTCATGTCGGCGGTGCCGAGCGGGATGCCGGTGGCGCCCACAACGTCGCCGCCGGCCTTCTTGATCTGCTCGACGTAGGCGTCACGCGTCGTCTGGCCCCACGCGTAGTCGAGGTAGACGACGTGCCACTTCTTGGCGATCTTGTTGACGAGGTACGGCGCGAAGGCGAGCGCCTGGGAGGGCGCGTAGTCGAAGGGCCGGAAGGTGTAGCGGCTGCACTTGCTCGTCGTGATCGTCGTGTCCAGGCACACGCCGATCATGTACACGGTCTTGTGCTCCTCGAAGACGGGCATGCAGGCCAGGCACACGTTGGAGAGGTAGCCGCCCTCGCCCACGTCGACCTTGTCCTCGACGACCAGCTTCTCCGCCTTGCGCCGCCCGACGTCCGGCTTGGACTCGTAGTCGGCCACCACCAACTCGACGGGCCGGCCGTTGAGCCCGCCCGCCTTGTTGATCCGGTCCGTGGCCAGCTGCGTCCCGACGAGCGCGGTCTTGCCGCCCGCCGCCGCGGCGCCCGTCAGCGGCTGCAGTACGCCGACCTTGTAGGGCTTGGCCTGCCCGAACGCCTCACGCCACGGCGCGGGCACCAGGATCGTGGCACCGAGGGCGCCGGCGGCCGTGGCCGAGAGCCCGAGGAACCTTCGGCGCGAGGTCTTGCCGCTGTACCACATGTCTTTTGCCCAGGGTTCGTTCTGCCAGCGCTCAGCCATGCGAAGCCTCCTTGGGATGCCCGCAGCGCGGGCATCGAGTAAGCGGGGGGAAAAGTGCGCCTTTTCTACACTAACGTCCGTACGTTAGCAAGGGGTCCGTAGACGTCGAACGGTCACAGCCTGGCCTGTGGCAAGTTCCTTGAAAGACATGGGGGCCCCGAAAGACATGGGCGGCCCCGAAATGGCCCCCCAACCCCCTAAGTCCGGGGGCGCTGGGCGTTCGCGCTACAATCCCGCGAGCTTCAGGGCGCGCTTGATGGCCTCACGCTCCGACGCAGGCACGGGCGTCAGCGGGGGGCGAACGTGGGCGGCGGGGATGCGGCCCAGCATCACGAGGGCTTCCTTCATGCGGTTGTGCATGTCGACGAAGGGCGGGGCGTAGAAGACGTCGACGAGCGGCTGCAGCCGCGCGTCGATGCGGCGGGCGCCGTCGAGATCACCCTTCTGCACCGCCTCGAAGAGCTCCGCTTGAAGGTCGGCGGCCACGCTGCCCATGCCGGAGATGGCGCCGTCGGCGCCCACCAGGAAGCTGGCCATGAGCGACATCGTGAACGCCGACAGCATGGCCACCGGCCGCCCGGTGGCGCGTAGCGCGCGCAGGTTGTGGCCGTACGCCACGATGTCGTTGGACCAGTCCTTCACCGCCGCCACTTGTGGTATTTGGGCGACTCTTGCCAGCGTCTCCGGCGAGAATCCGATGCCGGAGGCGGGCGGATATTCGAAGGCGACGATGGGGATGCCCACCGCGGCGACCTCGGCGTAGTGGCGCAGGACCATGTCGGGCTTCTGCTGGGCGCCCCACATGAAGAGCGTGGGCGGAAAGAGCAGGATGCCGGCGGCGCCGCCCGTCTTCGCGTCGCGCGCGAGCTCGACCGCCTCCGCGGTGCCGTCCGTGTACACGCCCGCGACGATGAGGCACTTGCCGGCCACCTCGTCGAGGGCGACCGCGAGCGCGCGCCGGCGCTCCTCGCGCGTGAGCGATGCCACTTCCGCCGCATGCCCGTTGACCACGATGCCGGTCACGCCCCGGGTATCGGCGAGCCACCGCAGGTGCCTACGGTAAGCGGTCTCGTCGATGGACAGGTCCGCCTTGAAGGGCATGATGTTCGCCGGCATGATCCCCGAGAAGCGAAGCGGCTCCGTCATCGTGGGACTCCTTGTCCAAAGGCCGAGATGGTATCGAGCACTTCCTTGGATGATACGACGCGGCCGAAGGCGCGCCCGATGATATCGAGGGTCGCCCGCTGGATGTCGGGCCAGAGCGTGGCCACGCCGTCCTCGACGACGCTGATCC
>JBKKCN010000650.1:0-16095 GCA_046712525.1 Candidatus Rokuibacteriota bacterium | reverse complement strand
GCGCCGTCCTCTTCTTCAAGCCCTCCGGTGGTCTCTCCTCGTTCGGCGTGCATATTTCGCGGCGGCCACCGAAGCGGCACCGAGGTGGCCAGCGCGCGCGGGAGGCGGAGCGTGCGCGTCCGCCTCCCGTGCGAGCCGGTCAGCGGATGGCGACCGGCGCCACCGTGGAGCCGGAACCGCCCTTGATTTTCAGCGGCTGCATCACGAACGCGAACTCGTAGACGCGCTTGGCGGCGAGATCGTCGAGCTTCATGTTCTCGAGCAGGTGCACGCCGTTGACGACGAGCGCGATCTGGTGCACCGGCAGCGAGATCTGCGAATCGGGGTTGGGCGCCACCTCCACCGGCCAGTTGTCGCTCCCGAGCAGCATCGGATCCTGCTTGATGAGCCACTCGGCGGCCGCGATGCCGAGGCCGGGGCACGACTTCACGTACCGCGCGTTGTCCTTCGCCCACAGCTTGCCCCAGCCGGTGTAGACGATGATCGCGTCACCCGGCTGTAGCGTGAGGTTCTGACGCTGCAGCGCCTGCTGAAGGTCCTGCACGGTGATCTCGTAGGTGTCGGGCAGCATGTCGACACCCTTCAGCCCGGCCACGTCGATCATGACCCCGCGGGTCATGAGGTGGCCCGTCTTCTCGATGCCGAACTTCGAGAAGCCCCCGCGCGTCTGGATGTCGTCCACCTTGGCGCAGTTATAGATCTTGTCCTCGATCGTCTGATGCACGAAGCCGTCGAACTGCGTCCCCACCTGCCCGATCTCGGAGACGACGAGCTCCTCGTTGCTGCCCCGGCGGTTGGAGGGCTGGTTCATGAATGTGCGCTTCGTGTGCACGTCGAACCGGCGAGTTCCGAAGAACGGCATCGCCGCCTCCAGCACGTGACCGAGCTCGACGACTTCGCCCGTCTTGATGAGCCGCGTCGCGCGCAGCACGTTCTCGGGCTTGGCGTGGTTCGCGGAACCGCGCTCGTCGTTGGCGCCCCACTTGGAGGGGCAGCGCTGAGCCTCCGACGGCGGCCGCCAGGTCTGCGCGTCGGCGACGGCGTCGCCGAGACTCTTGACGCTGGCCGCTCGCCCACGCGATCCTCCTGCTCGCAGGTGAAGCCAGGGGAGACGGGGCCTGACCGGCTGCCCTATCCTCGTCAATACCTCCTTCAATGTCCGCGGGGAGCCCAGAAGGAGCAGGGCGCAGATCATCATGATGTCAGCGACGCTCAGGTGCGCGAAACTGCGGTCGAATACTACTCAGGTGAATGACCTTCCCGGCGGATTGGACATTTGAAGACCACTGCCAGTAGACTGCGATCCCCGCTCCGTTCGCTTCTCATCAACTCCCTGTTGGTCCTATTTGGAATCGCAGTCGCTCTTCTGTTCATGGAAATCTTCCTTGGCTTCTACAACCCGTTTCAAACGCGCATCAAAGGTAACCGTATCGTCCTCACGGCAAACAAGACCTATCGGATCAAAAACGACTTTATCAAGGTCCTTGACCCGGAAATCACCGTCACGAGGAACTCGCTGGGTTTTCGTGGCCCTGACCCTCCCGCCGACAGGTCCAGGCACCTCTCGCTCGTCACTATCGGCGGCAGTACAACCCAGTGCTTCCTTCTGTCTGAAGACGAAACATGGCCGGCGCTCCTGGGGAAACATCTTGAGCGATCATTTAGTCCGGTATGGATCAACAACGCAGGTCTTGACGGCCACTCCACCTATGGGCACCAGGTCTTGCTTGAAGACTTCATCGTGCCGCTTCGTCCTCACGTCGCGCTGTTCCTTGTGGGAGCGAATGACGTGGCACGCAGCTCGATAGCTGAGTGGGACGCGGAAAACGTCAAGAGCGGCTTGCAGTTCAATTCACTCAAGACTTTCATCAAGTCGCTTTCAGCTTACAGCGAAGTGGCCACCCTCTCGTTGAACATGTACCGAAGCTACATCGCCTACCGGGCAGGTCTGATTCACCAATCTGTCGATCTCAATCAACAGGCCTACCTGGACATTCCGGAGGAGGAACAGGGGAAATATCTTGTAGAAAACGCCGCTCCTGAGTACCTGAAGGCCTTCGAAGAGCGCTTGAAAAAGATCGTGGAAACGAGCAAGAAGGCCGGCATCAAGCCAATTCTGATAACGCAGCCGCTCCTCGTTGGCTTTGGAAAAGACGACGTCACCGGAGTCGATCTCGCCCGCGTCCAGGCAGACGATCCGCGTCACACGGGAAAGATGTATTGGGAGGTTCTCCAGGCGTACAACGATGTGACGATGCGCGTGGGGCGGGAGAGCCGGATTCCGGCGATCGATCTGGCGAAGCAGATGCCCAAGTCCTCGCGCTACTTCTATGATTTTATGCACTACACTCCTCAGGGCGCTCAGGTCGTCGCCGACATTCTCGCGCGCTTCTTGTGCCCCGTACTTCAAACGGACTTCCCGGAATATGCGACAAGGGGATGTTCTTCTGAGACGCCTGGTCCTCGGGGTGGCTCCGGCGGGCCGGTGAGCGCCACGGGGTCCGGGACGGGCAGGGCGGGGCGGTAACGGTGACGAAACGCCTACCGCGCCTCGCCACCATCGCCTACGTCCTGGGCCTGCTCGTGTTCGTCGAGCTCAGCCTGCAGGTGTTCTATCGCGCCACCGCCGGGGCATGGCTTTCCGCCCGTGTCGACGTCCCGAGGTATGTGCCGAATCCGTACAGCACGTACTGGAACAAGCCCGACATGGCGGTGGCGCACAACACGAACGAGTTCCGGACCATGGTTCATACGAACAGCCAGGGATTCCGGACGTCGGCGGCGCACGAGGAATACGCGCTGGACAAGGACCCGCGCACGTTGCGCGTGATGCTGTTCGGGCCCTCCTTCGCATTCGGCTGGGCTGTCAACCACGAGGACACGTTCCTCGTGCGGCTGCGCGACATGCTGCGCGCGGGCGGCTTCGGCGCGGGCCGGGCCATCGAGACGATCAATACGGGCGTGCCCGCGCTGGGAGTCGCCGCGCACCTGCGCTGGTACGAAGCCGTGGGGCGTCACTACCGTCCCGATCTCGCGATCCAGATCATCTACGGCTCCATGGACGTGACCGAGGACGATCCACAGACCGTCAACGCTGACGGATACCTGGTGCCGCGTCGGGCGGACGCCTGGCGCCGGGTGGCCGCCATCGCCAAGCAGTCCGCCCTCGTGTTCTACGGCTGGGTGGTCGTGACGCGGGTACGGTCTGCCGTCGAGAGCGGGGAGCAGGTGTCGGAGATCCGGGGGGCGGGCCGCTCGATCACCGAGCGTGATGTCTTCGATCCGGGCGCGCCCGACCTGCAACCATCGCTGCGCTTTTACTCTCGCCTGCGCGAGGTGGTGGAGGGCGGCGGCGGCCGGCTGCTGATCGTCTACGTCCCGCTGAGCTACAGCGTGCATCCGGAGGATGTCGCGCGCTGGCGGCATCTGGGCGTCCGCAACATCCAGGGACAGATGAGCTTCGACGATGACTTCTGCAACTACCTCACGCGGACGGGCCTGGCCTGCCTGAACGTGACGCCAGACCTCGTGCAGGCGGCGCAGGAAAACAAGGAGCGTCTCTACTACTGGCTCGACATTCACTGGACGCCGAAGGGCAACCGCGTCACCGCGGAGACGGTGGCCCGCTACCTGCGGCAGCATCCGGAGCTCGCGGGGGCACCGGGCTAGTCGAGAGCGAACGCGGATCTGTAGTCCAGCCTGAGCGACGGATCTTGCTCCTCTTTCGTGAGGTAGCAGTTGCCGATAGCCAGTACGTCGATCTCGGTTCCCATGAAGCACCGGAAGGCGTCCTCTGGCGTGCAGGCGATGGGCTCGCCGCGAACGTTCAAGCTGGTGATGACGAGGACCGGGCAGCCGGTGCGCGCCTTGAACGCGGTCAGCAGCGCGTGGAAGCGCGGATTGGTCTCGCGATGCACGGTCTGGACTCGCGCCGAGGAGTCCACGTGCGTCACGGCCGGAATGCTCGACCGGGCAATGTGCAGCCTGGCGACGCCGGACACCGCGCGCTCGGCGTCCGTGAGGTCCCGCCGGCGGTGCTTGGCCACGTCTGCCACGAGCAGCATGTAGGGGCTGTCGTCGTCGAGGTCGAACCAGTCGGCCACGTCCTCACGCAGGACCGACGGCGCGAAGGGCCGGAAGGACTCGCGGTACTTCACCTTGAGGTTCAGAACCGACTGCATCGTGGGTGAGCGCGCATCGCCGAGGATGGATCGCGCGCCCAGCGCTCGCGGACCGAACTCCATGCGTCCCTGGAACCAGCCCACGGCCTTGCCCTCAGCGAGGGCCTCGGCAGTGGACGCGATGAGGGCCTCGTCGCTCAGCGTCGCGAACCTCGCGCCCATCGCGGTCAGACGCGTCTCCGTCTCCGTCGGGCTGAACGAGGGCCCGAGGTAGGCGCCCTGCATCGCGTCGGGGGACGCCACCGCTGAGCGTGGCTGGCCTTTGAAGAGGTGATAGGCGCACAGCGCCGCCCCCAGCGCGCCGCCGGCGTCGCCCGCCGCGGGCTGAATCCAGAGACGCTTGAAGCGGCCGTCGCGCAACACCTTGCCATTGGCGACGCAGTTCAACGCGACGCCTCCGGCGAGACAGAGATTGTCGGCGCCCGTGTCTGTCTGTATGGCGCGGGCGAGACGCACGACGATGTCCTCCGTGACCGCCTGGATCGACGCGGCGAGGTCCATGTGGCGCTGCCTCAACGGCTCGTGGGGCTGCCGCGCGGGGCCGCCGAAGAGGTCGTCGAATCGATGGTTGGTCATCCGCAGCCCGGTGCAATAGTCGAAGTACGTCAGGTCCAGCCGGAAGGAGCCGTCGGGCTTGACGTCGATCAGCCGGTCGAGGATGACGTCGGCGAACCTCGGCTCGCCGTACGGCGCCAGCCCCATCACCTTGTACTCGCCGGAGTTGACCTTGAACCCCGTGTAGTACGTGAACGCCGAGTAGAGCAGCCCCAGGGAGTGCGGAAAATGGATTTCCTTCCGGATCTCCAGGTGATTGTCGCGCCCGAACCCGACGGAGGTCGTCGCCCACTCGCCGACGCCGTCCATGGTGAGCACGGCGGCCTCCTCGAACGGCGAGGCGAAGAACGCGCTCGCGGCGTGACTCTGATGATGCTCGGCGAACAGCAGCCGCCGTTCCCAGTCGTAGTCACCGGCGCACGCGCGCAGCTTCGACTTCAGCAAGGCCTTCTGGAACAGCTTTTCCTTGAGCCAGAGCGGCATCGCCATCGAGAAGGACGTGAAGCCGCGCGGCGCGAAGGCCAGATAGGTCTCGAGGATCCGCTCGAACTTCAGGAAGGGCTTGTCGTAAAAGCAGACGTAATCCACGTCGTCGAGACGGATCCCGGCCTCCTGCAGGCAGAAGTCGGTCGCGTGGCGGGGAAAGCCGGCGTCGTGTTTCTTCCGGGTGAACCGCTCTTCTTGTGCGGCGGCGACGATGCGCCCGTCGTCGACGAGCGCCGCCGCGCTGTCGTGATAGAAGGCCGAGATCCCCAGGATGCGCACCGCCGCCTCAGAAGAGGGTGTAGATGAAGGGCGCGATCGCGCTGCCTTGCGTGAGAACGAGCAGGCCGCCCACCAGCGCGAGCATGAGGATGATCGGCAGCAGCCAGTATTTCCGGCGCGCGCGCATGAAGGCCCACAGCTCGGACAGGAACGAGATCATGCCGCTCAGAACTGCCGGGTCATGGTGGAGGGCGGGGGCCCGGGCGGTCGCCGGTCGATCCAGTACGTCGTGGCGGAGGGATCGCGCCGCAGATGGAGCGGGTCCTTCCCGAGAACACGGAAGAGCAGCCCCAGCGGTGCCACCGTCGTGAAGAACACGATGCCCATGATGACCGGATTGGTGACGCGATGCAGGCGCGCGCCGAGGGCCAGCCAGAAGCGGTTGAGCGGCGCCAGCGCTCTCGGGATGACCATCGCGGCGCCGAGGAACACCGCGGCCGCCGCCAGCGCCCACCAGCGAAGGGGCCCGCCCCGCAGCAGCGGCCAGCACGCAGTGAGCAGGAAGGCCGCGGCCACCGTCACGCCGAAGGTGCGGTTGCCCGAGCCCTTGATCGTCTCGTCGTCGGCAAGGCGCTCGTGTGTGGCGCTCACGCGTCGCATGCTACTCCCTGCTCCCCACGCGCGGCAAGCCGACGGCGGAGTCTTTCCTTGGTCGGGAGTACCGCGGGCTCGTACGATACAGGAGGTGTCCACCGAGCCCCGCGCATCCCGCTCGATCTACCTCGGCCTCTTCCTCATCACGCTGGCGACCATCATGTACGAGATCGCCCTCACGCGGATCTTCAGCGTGACGACCTGGTATCACTTTGCCTTCGTCGCCATCTCCGTGGCTATGTTCGGAATGACGGTGGGCGCCCTCATCGTCTACCTCCGGCCCTCCTGGTTCCCGCTCGAGCGCGTGTCGCACGGGCTCGGAATGAGCGCGCTCCTCTTCGGCGTCGCCATCGTGCTGAGCTTGTTGACGCAGCTCATGGTGCCGTTCGCGGCGGGCCTGTCGGTTCTCGGCGTGTACACGGTGGTGTTCACGTACGTGGTGGTGGCCATCCCCTTCATCTTCAGCGGGGTGAGCGTGGCGCTCGCCCTCACGCGGTTCCCACGCCAGCTGCCCACGCTCTACGCGGTCGATCTTCTGGGCGCGGCCGCCGGGTGCGGGCTCGTGATCGTCGCGCTCGACGCGACCGATGGCCCCACCACGGTCGTCGCCACCGCGCTCATCGCGTGCGCGGCCAGCGCGTGCTTCCTGACGGCGGTCGACGGCTCCCGGCTGCGTGCGGTGGCGCTGGCGGCCGTCACGCTCTTCGCCGTGTTCGTGGCCGTGAACAGCTTGCGCATCACGGAGCAGGCGTCGCTGCTGCGCGTGGAATGGGTGAAGGGCGTGCGCGAGCCGCGGCCCCTCTTCGAAAAGTGGAACTCGTTCTCACGGATCACGGTCAGCGGCGATCCCACCCGGCCCACGCCGCCGCAGGGCTGGGGTTTGAGCAACACGTATCCGGCCGGCCGCGGGGTGCACCAGCTCTGGCTGCTCATCGACGGCGCCGCCGGCACGCTGCTCACCGCGTTCGACGGGCGCCCGGAGATGGTCGAGCACCTCAAGTACGACGTGACCAACGCGCCGCACTGGCTGCGACGAAAGGCGAGCGTGCTCGTGGTGGGCACGGGCGGCGGCCGCGACATCCTCGCCGCCCTCGCCTTCGGGCAGCGCGAGGTGGTGGGCGTTGAGATCAATGGGGACATCATCGCCGTCGTCAACGCGTACTTCGGGGGGTTCACGGGCTACCTCGACACCGACCCCCGCGTGACGTTCGTCAACGACGAGGCGCGCAGCTACATCGCGCGGCAGACCCGGCGCTTCGATATCGTCCAGATCTCGCTCATCGACACGTGGGCGGCCACCGGGGCAGGGGCCTTCGTGCTCAGCGAGCACGCGCTCTACACCACCGAGGCGTGGACGAACTTCCTGGACAAGCTCACGCCGCACGGGCTGCTCTCGGTCTCGCGCTATTACTTCGACCCGCGCCCGGACGAGATGTATCGCGTGACGTCGCTTGCCGTCGCCGCGCTCGCGCAGCGTGGCGTCACCCGGCCCCGCGACCACATGGCCATCGTGCGTCATGCCACCGGCGCCGACGGACGCCGCGCGCCTCTCGGCGTGGCCACCCTGCTCCTGAGCCCGTCGCCGCTCTCCTCCGCCGACGTGGATGCGCTGGAGGAGGCGGCCCGCCGCCTGCAGTTCGACGTCGTGCTCTCACCGCGGCACGCCAGCACGCCGGCCTTCGATACGATCACGAGCGGACAGAATCTTTCCGCGTTCTACGCGCGGTTCCCCGTGAACATCGCCCCGCCCACGGACGACAGCCCGTTCTTCTTCCACACGCTCCGGCTGAGCGACATCTTCGACGGCGCCCTCTGGCGGGCCGGTCTCGGCGGCGATGCCTCCAACGTGGGAGCCGTCTGGCTCCTGGGCGTGCTGCTCGTCACGGTGATCGGCCTTACCATCCTGTGCGTCGTCGTGCCCTTGGCCCTCACCACCGACCGCAGCGTGCTGGCGGGCACCACGCCTCTCTTCGTGTTCTTCGCCGGCATCGGCTTCGGCTTCATGCTCGTCGAGATCTCGCAGATGCAGCGGCTCATCGTCTTCCTCGGCCATCCGACCTATGGGCTCTCGGTGGTGCTGTTTGCCATGCTTGCTTCCAGCGGGGTAGGCAGCCTTGTCGCCGGCCGCTTGCACGGCGTGGGCGTCCGTGCGGCGGTGCCGCTACTGGTCCTGGTGGCCACGCTGGCGGTCTTCGGCGCCGCCACCCCGATCGCGGTCCGCGCCTTCGCGGCGGCGACGACACCCGCACGCATCGCGGTGGCGATAGGACTGTTGTTTCCGATCGGGTTTCTGATGGGGATGGCCTTCCCGCTCGGGATGCGGGCGGCGGCCCACCGCGCGCCCGCGCTGGCGCCGTGGCTCTGGGGCATCAACGGCGCGACCTCCGTGTGCGCCTCGGTCATCGCCGTCGCCATCGCGCTGCACTGGGGGATCGCGGCCTCCTTCTGGACGGGGGTCGCCTGCTACGTCGCCGCCACCGTGGCGCTGGCTACCATCAGCACGGTGGGGGCGTCGAAAGCGGCCTCCTCGCCCTCTGCAGTGCCCGGGACTATGAAGTCGGCCACCTCGTCTTTCGAGTAGGCAAGCTTCGCGAGGCGCCGGGAAACCTCGGTGCCCGGCTAAGCAGGCGGTCGAGCCGGACCCGGTTGTCGCACGCCCCACTCCAGCGTCCATCCGGCCGCGACCATGTTCGCGCGGGCGTAGAGGATGACCTCGATCCGCTGGCCGGGCTCGACCTGGCGGGGCGGAGTGATGGGCCAGTTCCAGTTCTGCCAGTGACACGAGGCGGCGCAGGGGTAATTGGTCAGCTCGATGCCCTCCGCGAGCGTCGCGTCGAAGTAGCCCACGAACCCTTGCAGGACGCCCGCCCTCTGCACGATGAAGTGGCGGCGCAGCTCCGTGCACCGGTCCGCCATGTCAGGGCCGAAGACGGCGTCGTCCAGCAGCTCGGGCGGGGCGAGCTCCGTGGGGCGCTCCCGCAGGCTGTACATCAGCGGCTCCGGCTCGCAGCCCAATTCGCTCGCCGGGCGCAGGTCCAGGCCGTAGTAGTCCTTTCGCCAGATGCCCCGAAACTCGTCGCCGTATTGCACCGGGACCAGGAACGTCCGCAGCCGGCTCGGAACGATCCGGCCACCAGGTTTCAGGTGGCGACCGGCGAACGCCTTGACGCACTCGACGATGGCTTCGTCGGTACCGAAGTCGCCGATCAGCTCGTTGACGATCACGTCCACGGGCTCCTCGAGCTCGACCGCCTGCACATCCCCCTCGACGACCCGCACGCGATCGGCGGCGCCATTGACCTCGATGATTCGGCGGGTGATCGGGATCACGGCGGGACGGTTGTCGATGGCGTACACGCGCGCGGCGCCGGCCTGGGCCGCCATGAGGGCGAGCACGCCGAGACCGGTGCCGAGATCCGCCACCACGTCGCCCGGCCGCACGGTGCGCGTGATGGCGTCGCGGTACCGGCGCATCCTGAGCCCGTCCGCCAGCATGGACTGGTAGTAGTAGGCCGGATGATTGGACTCGGTGAACGCCTCTATTTGGGAACCTCCTGGGTCAGCAACAAGCGCAGCAGCGTGACCTGATCCGGCAGGCCGGTTTTGGGTAGCCCCTTGGCGCTCTGGAACTTCTCGAGAGCGGCTCGCGTGACCGGAGTGAACTGCCCGTCGGGCGCGCCGCGGTAATGTCCGGCCTCGGCAAGCTTGAGCTGGGCGCGACGCAGCGTTTCGCGATAGATCGTCACGCCGCTGGTACCGACTTTGGCCTCCACCGTCTCGGACCCCACCGCGAGTCGTTCCGGTTCCAGGAATTTCACCAGCCGTGTCACCGCCACCGCGAAGTTGGCGGTAGGATTCTTGGCGCAGAAGCTGCTCATCATTCCCGCGATGGTGTCGACCGTTTGCCACGGCACGATGTCGAAGGTCGCGTCGGAGAGCTGGTTGTGCGCGGTGAGGTAGCCGCCGAGGAAGCCCGCGAAGACGAAATATTCCCGGCCCCCCTCCTTGCGCGCGTTCAGGTAGCGCTGGCAGTCCGCGGTACCCACGCCCTTGACCGAGAAGAGGCCGCGCGCGTCGGCGGCGTCGGCGGGTTTGGCGAGGGACACGAGCAGCGCAAGGAGCAGGGCGCAGGTACCGAACCGGGCCATCACACACCTCGATCGAAGAAATCTGCTGATCGCGACGTCGCGCCCATTATCACCGAACCGGCGTGGCCGAGCGGTGTAGAATCAGTTCCGGAACCGAATTTCGGGAGAAGCTATTGAGCGACCTCGCAGCCCTCACACACGCACACTTCGAAGCCTGCCGCGAACAGCCCTTCGTGATCGAGCTGCAGGGCCGCGAGGGTTTGCCCCTGGAGCTCATAGAGATTTACAGGCCCGGCGGCCCACCGACACGTGGACGGCAGCCGTTCTCTCTCGTCTTCCGTGGGCCACTGCAACCAGTCCTGCCTCAGCAAATCTACGCGCTGACCAATCAGACCCTCGGTAGGCTGGAGATTTTCCTGGTGCCCATCGGCCCCGATCAGGGCGGCCTGCGTTACGAGGCGGTCTTCGGCTGACTCTCGACCGGGGTCGACCCGGGCGGTATCCAGTGCATGAGCTGATAGACACCGTCGTCGCCCGCGACGGCGAAGCCCATCCGGTGATAGAGCGCCTGCGCCGCACGGTGCGGCTCCACGTGCAGGCTGACGACCTTGCCACCTCGTTCGGCCTCGTCGAGCACGGCCTGAACGAGTGCCCGGCCGATCCCTTGATTACGATGTGCGGGCAGGAGCGCGATGTCCACGATGCGGACCTCGTGCGTCGTGTCGTCGACGGAGAGCCGGCCGATGTCCTCGCCATCGCGCACGATCACGTCGTACCGGGCGCCCGGGTACTGGGTCCGGTAGTGACGGTCCTGGGCGTGAAATTGGAAGCGCAGGAACGCATCCTTCTGGCCATCGGTCCATTCGGCGGGCAGCGCTGTCTCGTCCCACCGGGACGCTGAGAAGACGCGAAAAAGGAATTCCAGGTCCGCGGGCGCACACGCCCGCAGCGTGACGCCGGCGGGGAGCGTTGCCGTCACTGTCGCGGCGGAAAGACCCCCTGCAGCGCGATGCAGAAGTTGAACGTCAGGTAGGGCTGCAGGTTGTTGTGCGGCAGACTGCCCCCTGCGGGAGCGATCGTTTCCGGGGCCATGGCTCCGAAGCTCATCCCCGGCGCCTGGTACATCGGCGCATTGCCCCAACCCCGCGCAGCGGTCGGATTCGCCACCTCGGCGCTGGGGAACGCCTGCAGCATGTGGCTGTGCACCGGGATCTCCGCGGCGACGAGGGTGACCGTGTCCGTGCCACTGGCTTCGCCCAGGTCGTGGAGCGACAGGCCCGGCCCCTGCCCAGGATGCATGGGAGCGCGGCCCTGGAGGTCGGGCAGCGCGAACGTGGTCTTGCCGTCGCCGCCGTAGGTCGTCCCGAGGAGCGAGAAGAGCGCCGTGTTCTGGCTGATGGGCAATACCTGCCCGTTGCAGAACGCCCAGCCCGTGGGCGCGAAATTGAACGGGAAGATTCTTATCTCTGCGACGAAGGGGTCCGCCATTGACGTCTCCTCAGGAAGGTGAGGGGAAAATTCCGAACAGGGAAATGATGAAGTTGAGACAGAGGTACGGCATGAGATTGTCATGCGGCTGACTGCCGCCGGTGGGCTGCAGCGCCTGCGCGTGAAGCGGCACTGGTGCGCCGGTCCCCCCGTAGATCGATGCGCCGGTCGACGTCGCGGTGACGCGCTGGAAGGGGTTGCTGTCGCCGGCAAAGGCGGTGGAGGCGAGCAGTGAATGAGTGTGGACCGGGATCTGTTGGACCGTGAGCGTGACCTCCTCGGTTCCGGCGGTCTCCGCTAGGATGCGGCCATTTCCCTGGTGGAGGGGAAGCCGCCCCCTCAGATCGGGAAGACCGAACGTGCTCTGTCCGTCGCCTCCGTACGTGGTGCCGATCAGCTGGAACAGGGTCTCGTTCTCCGAAATGGGGAGCAGTTGACCCTCGCAGAACATCCAGCCCGCCGGCGCGAAGTTGCCTGCGAAGATTCGGATCTCACCGACATACGGTTGCGCCATGGCGAACTCTCCTATCCCACCGGCTGCATCAGTTCCGAGACGGGAAGATGCCCTGGAGCGCGATGCAGAAAGAAATCACCAGGGAGGGTTGAAGGTTGTTGTGCGGCTGGCTGCCGCCGGCCGGAGTCACCGAGGCTGGATGCAGCGCGGTGAGGGCGCCGGCGGTTCCGTACGGGGTCAAGGGGCGCCGGCCGCTGTCGGTCCGCGTGAGCAGGGCGTTGAGCTGCGTCAAGCTCGCGGGTTCCGTGTTCGTGGCCTGCGCGACATGAGTGTGGGTCGCCATCTCGGCCAGAGTGAGAGTGTGCTCTTTCTCGCCTGCGCGCTCACCGAGCGTGTGTCCGCTGCCGACATGGAGCGGCGTGCGATCGCGGAGGTCGGGCAGGGCGAAGTTCACGCGGCCGTCACCCCCAAAGGTTGTTCCCAGGAGCGCGAACAGCGCCTGGTTCTGATTGATGGGCAGCAGCTGCCCATTGCAGAGCGCCCAACCTTTCGGCGCGAAGACGAAACTGAAGAGCCGGATCTCGGCAAGGAAGGGTTCCGCCATGACTACGCTCCGTAAGCCGGTGGGCGGCGGCGCCGGATGACAGCTGCCGCCACCAGGCCGATTCCGAGGATGAGCAGGCTCGACGGCTCGGGGACTGCGGCCTGCTCTGGATTGACCGTGAAGGCGAACGTGTCGGATACGAACGTCATGCTGAGCGCGAGCACGAGGTCGGCGACATGCACGTCGAAGATGTGCACGCCGGTGCCAAATTCGGCGAGCAAGTCGGCGTGGCTCACGAGCTGCATGCCGGAGGCGATGAGATTGGCGAAGAAGCTCGTCTTGTCGAAGCCGTCGACGAGGATGTCCACGTCGAGCGCCTCCAAGCCGGCGATCACCAAGTTGACCGCCAGATCGGCGTCGCTGATGTCCAGGTCGAACAGCAGGTCGTTGCCCTGCGCGGTGGCAGAGGCGTTCACGATCGGCACCGCGTTCGCGTAGGACACCGTCAATGTATCGGTGGCGCCGGGAGCATTCGGGCCCCCGAGGTTGGTGAGCGCTTCCGCCACCACCACCTGCCAGACGGCGGTGTCGGTCGTCTTCGTGAGGCCGGAGTTCGCGATGTTGACGGTGAGGTTCACGTTCTCGGTGGCGCGCAACGTATTCGGCATCCCCGGAATGATGTTGACGTGCGACCCGTCGGCGGCAGTGCCCACCAGCGCGCTGCCGTTCCGGGTCCAGGTGAAGGTGAGAAAGTCCTCATTGTCCGTCCGCGCGTTGCCGAGATTGTTGTCGCTGGTCGTCCCCGCGTTCGTGGTGACGGTCGGCTGCCCGGCGCTGTACTGGAGGTTCGGGCCGGCATTGGCGATGACGGATACCGCATCTACGAGGGTGTTGACGGACCGGATGACGGTGGGGAAGTTCGAGCCTTCCTGCCGGAGGACCTGCCCGACCGGGTTGAGCGTATTGACGATAATGGGGTTCCCGGCGGTACCCACTTCGACCGAGTTCACTACGCTGAAGAACTCGACGAAGTTGGTGGTGGCGCCCGGGAAGAAATCGGCCGCCTCGAACTCGTAGCCCACGAAATTCGCAGGCGACGCCACCGTGCTGTTGAATTGGATGACGGGATTCGGAATGAAGAATGCCCCGTGGTCCGCCTGAGTCTGCGTGTAGATGAAGCGGGTGCCGCCCGAGTCGAACCCCTGCATGGGGATCTGAATCTGAAACGAATTGGTGCCCATGTTGAGCGGGATCTGGTGAACCGTGATGCCGCCGAGGTCGCGCCCCCCGGGCGGCGTGGTGGGCATCGTGTCGTCGTAGGTCGACCGGATCACGTACTTGCCGCCGAGTCTGAGCTCCGCGTCCTGCGTGGCGCTCCCCGGAGCCGTGGACCACGTGCCGATCTGGAGCAACTCGATCGTCGCCGCCTGCGCCGGCAGGACGAACGCCGTGCTCAGGGCGATCAGTGCTGCCACGAGGACACCGCGCGTCAACTGAAACATCGACGGACTCCCTTCGAACCTACGACCGCCGGGACGGAATGCCCCGTGCCACCTGGTTGCGCTACGCGAGCAGGCTGAAGTCTGCGCGATATTCGGGACCGGTCCCATCTGCCCCGATGGGGACGATGAAGAGATCGAATCCTCCCGCCGACCGCGTCGCGACCCGGTAGAGGCCCTCGGGCAGGTGACTTCGGCCGCGGCCGCGGAACAGCAGTGAAAACTGCTCCAGATTCGCCGCTCGCGGCCACTCACGAAGTTCGGTCAGGCGGGCGATCATACTCTTGCCGGAGACGGGGTCGTGGAACGACATCCACTGGTTGAGCAATGCCTGGAGCCGCTCGCGCGTCAGTGCGGCGACCGGTGCCGACCCCGTCGGCACGGCCTGGCCCGCGTCGAGCAGGAATTTCGTACCCAGCCCTGCCGTTGCGAGTGCGAGCCCGCATTGCACGAGGAATCCACGACGATCGTCCATGTTCATTGTCCTCACACCTCGAAGGGTCCGGTCGAATCGGACATCAAGAGAACTCCGTATTAGCACAGACCGCGCCACCTCCCGGGAACCTGTGATGGTGCGGACATACGCGAGCTGCTGCTCGAGCGAAAGCACAAACCGTAAAACTTTCGGACACCTCCCACATCGGCTGAGCGCTGTCACGTTCTATCTCGTCCACGCGCCGCTCGTCAAGGGACTGCACGAGTCCCTGTTCTTGCCCGGGCTTGGCTTCTCCCCTATGCTCGCGGCCGAACCGGTGGGCCCGCGACGTCCGGCCCGCCGCCCGATACCGGAGACAGGGAGGAGACCTATGAGGCGACTCATCACGATCCCCGGCATGACCGTCGTTCTCCTCGTCTTCACTCTCGAGATCGGCCCCGCGGCGGGCGCCCTTCGAGGTGGTGCCGTGAGATGAAGTTCGGATGGATGACCCTGTCGATGTCGCCGTCGCCCGCGGACGATCTCGCGTGCGTCCATCAGCAGCTCGAGCAGGGCGTGCTCGCGGAGGCCATGGGCTTCGATTACCTCTGGCTTACCGAGCACAACTTCACCGGCGAATGTGCCTACGCCGATCCCATTCCGTTCGCGGGCGCGCTCGCGGCCCGCACTTCGCGCGCACGGATCGGGTTCGCCGTCATCCAGATGGCCCTGCATCATCCTGTGCGCCTCGCCATCCAGCTCGCGGTGCTCGACAACCTCAGCCACGGGCGGCTGGAGGTCGGCGTCGGCCGGGGTTCCAGCTACAACGAATACGAGTACGTCGGCTTCGGCCTGCGCAGTGACGACAGCCGCGAGCGGATGGAGGAGGCGGTCCAGGTGCTCACGCGCGCCTGGACGGAGGAGCCGCTGGTGCACGAGGGCAAGTTCTTCTCGGTGCGGCTGCCCGCCATCCGGCCGCGTCCCGTGCAGCGGCCGCATCCGCCGCTCTGGCGCAGCGCGATCTCGGTGGAATCACTCGTCGAGTCGGGCCGGGCCGGTGTCCCCGTGATGATGTCGCGCGTCGCGAACGCGCGCATCCCCGAGCGCCTCGCGCTGTATCGCGAGGGACTCGAGGCGGGCGGCCACGACGCGGCCGCGCAGCGGCGGCTGCTCGACGCGGCGTCCGTGTGGCGGTTCCTCTATGTCGCCGACAGCAACGCGCAGGCGGAGGATGACGTCCAGGAGGCGACGCTGCACTACCGCGAGCACATGCACCACGTGCGCGAGGCGTACAACCCGCCCGACTTCCGCGTGAGCGCGGCGGCGCTCAATCCATGGATGGACCCCGCCGTCGCCCACGCGGATGGTGTCCGCTTCGTCCTCGAGGCGGGCGCGCTCTATGGAACGCCCAAGCGCGTCGCCGAGCAGATCGCGGCGCTCCGTGACACCGGCCTCGGCCACGTGATGTGCCAGGCGAGCTGGGGCGGGCTCACGCACGACAAGGCCGTGGCC
>JBKKCN010000649.1:0-9202 GCA_046712525.1 Candidatus Rokuibacteriota bacterium | reverse complement strand
CCCGGGACGCGCCTCGATCCCCCGACGCTCGGACGCGTCCCGGGAAACCCGGGACGCGCCTCGATCCCCCGACGCTCGGACGCGTCCCGGGAAACCCGGGACGCGCCTCGACCTCCCAACGCGCCTCAATCTCCCGACGCGCTGCCACGCTCCGACGTGTCCCCGGTTTCCGGGGACGCGCCTCGACCTGCGAACGCGCGGCCGCGCGCCGGACAGGTCTACAGTCTCGAGGAGGCGATGACGCGCCTCGACCTCATCAAGCCGGCGCGGCAGAAGATGGCGGACGACTTCACGCTGCCCACGCCGGCGGGCGCGACGTTCAAGCTCAGCGACCACCGCGGGAAGGTGATCCTGATCAACTTCTGGGCGACGTGGTGCCCGCCCTGTCTTCAGGAGATGCCGGCGATGGAGCGCCTCTACCGGCAGCACAAGGACACCGGCTTCGAGATGGTGGCGGTGTCAGTGGACGCCGACACGGCCAAGGTGAAGCCATTCCTCGCCGCGCACAAATTCACGTTTCGCGTCGTGATGGATCCCCCCATGACGCTCGCGAACACGTACGGCGTCCGCGCGCTGCCTTCGAGCTTCATCGTCGACCGCAAGGGCACGCTGGCCGCGCTCGCCATCGGGCCACGCCACTGGGACAACGACGCCTCGCACTCGCTGGTGGAAGCGCTGGTGCGCTGATGGGCGGCTCCGTAGGCGTGGTGGTCGCCTTCAGCGCCGGCCTCTTCTCCTTCCTGTCGCCGTGCGTGCTGCCGCTCTTCCCGTCCTACATCTCGTTCATCACCGGCATGTCCGTGAGCGACCTCTCCGCCGACCTCACGCCCGCGGCGCGGCGGCGCGTGCTGCTGCACGCAGTCGCCTTCGTGTCCGGCTTCTCCATCGTCTTCGTCGCCCTCGGGGCCTCCTTCAGCGCTGCCGGGCAGTTCCTGCTGGACTATCGTGACCTGATCCGGCGCATCGGCGGCGCGCTCATCGTCGTCTTCGGTCTCTACATCGCCGGTCTCTTGAAGATAGGGTTCTTCGGGCGTACGCAGACGTGGCAGCTGCGGGAGAAGCCGGCGGGATATCTCGGCTCCTTCGCCGTCGGCGTCACCTTCGCCATCGGGTGGACGCCCTGCGTGGGTCCGATTCTCGGCGCCATTCTCTCTCTGGCCGGCACCGCGGAGACGGTGCAGCGCGGCATCGGCCTCCTCGTCGCGTACTCGGCCGGACTGGGCGTGCCCTTCCTGCTCTCGGCGCTCGCGCTGGGCCCATTCCTGAGATTGTTCAAGAGGTACCGGCCCTTCATCCCGGTCGTGGAGCGCGGGGCGGGCGTGCTGCTCGTGGTAGTGGGCGTGCTCGTCTTCACGAACTACTACGCCATCCTGAACTCCTGGGCGATCTCGCTCACCCCGGAGTGGATCCTCCAGCGGCTGTAGTGCGGGTCCACGTTCGCGTGCCGGCGACCTCGGCCAACCTCGGGCCCGGCTTCGACGCCCTCGGCCTCGCGCTCGCCCTTTACAACGACGTGATGGCGGACGAGGCGGATGCGGTGTCGGTGCGCGTGGAAGGGCAGGGCGCGGGACGCCTGCACACCGGCGCCGACAACATCGTGGCCCGCGGCGTCGCGCTCGCCTACGAGGCCGCCGGCCGCCCTTTCAAGGGGTGCGCACTGGCGTGCGTCAACCGCATTCCGCCCTCGCGGGGGCTCGGCTCGAGCGCAGCGGCATGGGTGGGCGGTCTTGTGGCCGGCAACGCGCTGCTCGGCTCGCCCCTCACACGCGAGCAGCTGCTCGCGCTGGCGGCGCGCGCGGAAGGGCATCCCGACAACGTGGCCGCCGCCATCATGGGCGGCCTCACCGTGTCCTGCGCAGGCGCGGAGGGGGTGACGGCGGTGGCGCTGCCGGTGGATCCGGCGCTCACATGGGTGTCGCTGATTCCGGAAATCACGGGCTCCACGGCGGAGGCGCGCGCCGTGCTGCCGCAATCCGTGCCGCGCGCGGACGCGGTGTTCAACGTGCAACGCGTGGCCCTGCTGCTCGCCGGGCTGCAGTCGGGACGCCACGACGCCGTGCGCACGGCGCTCGACGACCGCTTGCATCAGCCGTATCGCCGCGCGCTCTTTCCGTGGATGCCCGCCGTCGCTGCCGCCGCTCGCAGCGCGGGCGCCCTCGGGTGCGTGCTGAGCGGAGCGGGGCCCTCGTTGCTCGCGGTCGTCGTTGGTGATGCCACCGCGGTGAGTGCTGACATGGAGTCGGCGCTGACCGCCGCCGGCCTGCGAGGCCGCGCGCACGCGTTTGCCGTCGACACCACGGGCGCCGCCGTGCTACGAAGCTCGGCATGAGCGCCGGCGCCAGCGCCGATGACGCCGCGGGGGTCCTCCCCGACCGTGATCTTCGCGCGGCCGCCGAGCGTGGGTGGATTGCGGCCGCCGTGCCGCTGCGCGACGAGCAGTTCCAGCCGTCGAGCCTCGACCTGCGACTGGGGCCGGTGGCCTATCAGCTACGGGCCAGCTTTCTGCCCGCGCGCGAGACCGTCGAGAGCCGCCTGCGCGAAGGCGCGGGGGACCTCGTCATCGACCGGGTGTCCATCGAGCATGGCGTCACGCTGCAGCGTGGCTCGGTGTACCTGGTCCCGTTGCTCGAATCTCTCGCGCTGCCTCCCCACGTGCGCGGCCGCTCCAATCCCAAGAGCACCACGGGCCGGCTGGATATCTTCACGCGCGTCATCACCGATCGCACGCCGCGCTTCGACGAGGTGAGCGCCGGCTACGAAGGCCCGTTGTACCTCGAGGTGTCGCCGCAGTCCTTTCCCGTGCGCGTGCAGGCGGGCGCCTCGTTGAACCAGCTCCGGCTGCTGTGCGGGGAGACGACGATGACCGATGCCGCCCTGCGCGCGCTCTACGCCGAACGGCCGCTGCTCTACGACGACGACGATCGGCCCATCGCCGAGACGCGCGTGGTGTTCAACGATGGGCTGTGCATGGGCATCGACCTCTCGGGCCGGACGACGGACGGAATCATCGGCTATCGCGCTCATCCCAACCCACCCGCGGTGGACCTCGCCCGGGTGGGTGCCTACGACCCCACGGAGTTCTGGGAGCCCATCAAACAGCCGAGCCGCGACAGTTACATCCTAGATCCGAACCGTTTCTACATTCTCGTCTCCAAGGAGCGCATCCGCGTGCCACCGGAGTTCGCGGCGGAGATGGTCGTCTACGACTCCGGCGCCGGCGAGATCCGCACCCATTACGCGGGGTTTTTCGATCCGGGATTCGGTTTCGGGGACGGGAGCATTCTGGGCACCAAGGTCGTTATGGAGGTGAGGGCGCGGGAGGTGCCCTTCATGGTCTATGACGGCCAGACATCGTTCAAAGTGTGGTTCGAGCGATTGCGAGGCCGGCCGGATCGCGTCTACGGCGTGGGCCTGGGGTCCTCGTACCAGCACCAGACGCTCAGTCTGAGTAAACACTTTCGCAGGGCGACGTGATGGGCGAGGTGACGCGAAGTGATGGGCAGAAACCAGTCAAAATCGCGGCGGGGGGAAATGGGGGGCCCGTCGAGGCCCCCCATTGTCTAACAGTGATGCCCACCCCCTATGCTTCTGCCCGTGATCAGCTGAAACCCGGGCGGCAAAGATCTTGCTGAATGCTAGAATGAGCGTAGTTAACGGTCGAGTGGCGCCACGGTCAGGAGGGCAAGATGGCAGAGCAGAAAAAGAAGGACACGCGGCCGAGCAAGCCCGCTGAGGGTGGCGAGGGTGCATCGGCGAGCCCGGAGATCGCCAAGAAGGGCAAGAAGATCAAGGAAGACATCGACAAGCTGCTGGACGAGATCGACGACATTCTCGAGGAGAATGCCGAGGAGTTCGTCAAGAGCTACGTCCAGCGCGGCGGTCAATAGTCGATGCCGATCTACGAGTACCGCTGTCGGGGCTGCAGCAAGGACTTCGAGAAGTACGTGGCGGGCACGTCCACCGCCGTGGCCTGTCCCTCCTGCGCCAGCGCCGACATCACGCGCAAGCTGTCCGTCTTCG
Organism: Candidatus Rokuibacteriota bacterium; assembly: GCA_046712525.1. Lineage (GTDB taxonomy): Bacteria > Methylomirabilota > Methylomirabilia > Rokubacteriales > CSP1-6 > JBBDXO01. The sequence continues at coordinate 5,182 of JBKKCN010000649.1, read as the reverse complement.
GCCTCAAGAGCGACGGCGGCTTCGCCACCTCGATGCCGGCAGGTGGGGGCGGATGCTGTGGTGGCGGCGGATGCGGCTGCCACTGAGCAGCGCGAGCGTTTCCGTGATCACTGCTGACTACCCCGAAGGGCCCGCAAGGGCCCTTCGTCGTTCCGTCTGACGATGGACCTGCGCCGTCTCGAAGTGTTCGCCAAGGTGGCTGAGCTCGGCAGCTTCTCGCGCGCGGCGCAGGCGCTCTCACTCACACAGCCCACCGTCTCCGAGCACGTGCGCGCGCTGGAGGACGAGCTGGGCGTCGCGCTCCTCGACCGCCTCGGGCGCGGCGCCACCGCCACTCCCGCCGGCCAGATATTACTGTCCTACGCGCTGCGGATGCTGTCGCTCGCGCGGGAAGCGCGCCAGGCGATCGACCAGTTCCAGGGCACCATGAGCGGCGAGCTGATCGTGGGCGGCAGCACGATCCCCGGCGAGTACGTTCTGCCCGCCCTCGTGGGCCGGTTCAAGTCGAAGTACCCGGACATCTCGATCTCCCTGCTCATCGGCGACAGCCGTCAGGTGAGTGAGTGGGTGGACGAGGGGCGCGTGGAGGTGGGGGTGGTGGGCGCGCCCCCCATGTCGAAATCCCTCGCGGCGCGCGCGCTCATGGACGACGACATCGTCATCGCGGTGCCCGCCGGGCATCCGTGGGCGCGCCGCCCCAGCGTCACCATCGACGATCTGAAAGGCGAGCCCCTCCTGCTGCGCGAGCGCGGCTCGGGCTCACGGGAGGCGGTGGAGCGCGCGCTCGCGGCGCGCGGGCTCACCTTCGCCGCCTTCCGGATCGTGGGCGAAATGGGCTCCACGCAGGCCATCAAGCAGGCGGTGCGGGCGGGCGTCGGCGTGTCGCTGATCTCACGGCGCGCGGTCGACGACGAGTGCAAGGCGGGGCTGCTCACGTGCGTGGGCATCACCGGCCTCGAGATCCGGCGGTCCTTCCATCTCGTGACCTCCCGTGAACGCACGCGCTCCCCCCTCGCGCAGGCATTTCTCGAGTTCATCGAATCGCATTCCGTGTCCGCGACGTCGTAACTCCATGGCGTTCTTCGGCAAGCTGCGCAGCGGCAAGCAGATCAGGCTCACCTCCTACGCGTCCTGCGCCGGCTGAGCGTCCAAGATGGCTCCTGGAGATCTCCAGGAGGTGCTGGCCGCCCTCAAACGGCCCCCCGTTGCGGGGAGCGAGGTGGCGCGCAACCTGCTCGTGGGTCTCGGTGCCGCGGATGACGCCGCCGTGTACCGGGTCAGTGACGACGTCGCCATCGTGAGCACGGTGGACTTCTTTCCGCCCGTCGTCGACGACGCCTACACGTGGGGCGCCGTGGCTGCCGTCAACGCGATGTCCGACGTGTACGCGATGGGCGGCGAGGTGATGTTCGCCCTCGCGGTGGCTGGTTTCCCGAAAGACTTCGATCGCGCCTTGATCGCCGAGGTATTTCGCGGTGGCGCCGACAAGGTTGCGGAGGCCGGGGGCATGATCGCGGGCGGTCACACCGTCGTCGATCCCGAGCCGAAGTACGGGCTCTCCGTGACCGGCCGCGTCCATCCCGATCGCGTGCTCATCAAGGGCGGTCTGCGCCCGGGCGACCGCCTCTTCCTGTCCAAGCCGCTCGGCACCGGTGTGGTGACGACGGCGGCGAAGGCGGAGCGGGCGGCCCCGGAAGCGCTCGAAGCCGCCGTGCGCAGCATGCTGCGTTTGAACCGCGTGGCGGCACATGTCGCGCGCGATCTCGGCGCAACGGGCGCCACGGACATCACGGGCTTCGGTCTCCTCGGGCACGCGGGGGAGATGATCGACGCCTCGCGCGCCGGCGTCGCCATCACGACGTCGCGGCTGCCCGTCCTTCCCGGCGCCCGCGCGCTGGCGGAGGCGGGCTACTGGAGCGGCGGTATGAAGCGCAACCGCCGCTACCTCGACACGATCTTCGGTGCCCGCCTCCAGATCGACCCCGGTGTCCCCGCCGTCCTCGCCTCGCTCGCCACCGAAGCCGAAACCTCCGGCGGCCTCCTCTTCTCGATCACCCCCGACCGGGCTGACCAGGTGCTGCCCGCCTTCGCCAAAGCCGGCGAGGAATGCTGGGAGATCGGCACCGTGATCCCCGAGCCGCTCATCAGGCTGCTTCCGTAGTCGCGTCAGCGGTCATCCGCGCGACGTTCGGCAGAGGCGACGTCGAGGAGCGCCGCGGCTTTGCCGCGGTGCTGCCGAGCGTCGGGGGGCTTGGGGGGCCCTTCGAGGTCCCCCATGTAAAAAGGCTACTGAGAGGTGCGGGAGCGGAGAACTTTGAGGAGGCGCTGCTTGAGCTCGGGGGGGACGGGGGTGCTCGGAAGGGTGCGGGTGGCGCTGATGGTGCCGCGGTAAGTGTTCATGAAGGCGACGCAGGGCTGGCAGCCGTCGATGTGGAAGTCGATGAGGTCGCGCAGGTGAGAGGGGAGGCTGCCGTCGATGTAGTCGCCGAGGAGCTCGGCGATCTGCCGGCATTCCAACTCGGACGGGCCACCTGACGAGCTACAGTCCGACATCAGTCACTAGTATAGAAGATGCTACCCGCGGGGTAGGAGATTCCGTCGGCGAACCCCGCGAATGACGCAGAGCGGCACACGGGCCGCCGCGAGGCCGCACGCAGACTGCGTAGTAGACTGGCCGGCATGTCGCGCGTCGCGTTGTTGACGCCCTTCGCCTTTCCGTCCATCCGGGGCAACGCAGTCACCGTGGAGCGCATTGCGCGCGGCCTGCGCGAGCGTGGCGTCACCCTGCGCATGTGGGATCTCTCGGCGCTCGACGACGCGGCGGTGGCGCGCGAGGTGGAGGCGTACCAGCCCTCGCTCATCCACGCCTTTCACGCCTTTCGCGTCGGCCCGCTGGCGCTCCGGCTGGCGCGCCGCGCGGAGATCCCGCTCGTGGTCACGCTCACGGGCACGGACGCCAATCACGATCTCTTCGACCCCGAGCGGGCGCCCGTGGTGCGACGTGTACTCGAAGGAGCCGCTGCCATCACCGCGTTTCATGACTCCATTGTTTCGCGTGTCGCCACCTCGCTGCCCGACGTGGGCGCGCGGCTGGTGGTGGTCCCGCAGGCGGTACGCTTCGGTGCCCCCGAGCCTTTCGATCTCTCCGCGCACTGGGCGCTGCCCGCCGCGCGCGTGCTCTTTCTCTTCCCGGCGGGCATCCGCATGGTGAAGCGCCCGCTGCTGCCGCTGCCCGTCTTCGATCGCGTGGTCGCCGCACGGCCTGACATCCGCCTGCTCTACGCCGGCCCCGTCCTCGACGAAGCCGAGGGCCGGTCCCTCGCGCGCGAACTGTCGGGGCGCCCGTGGGCGCATCACCTCGGTGCGGTGCCGCACGCGCAGATGCCCTCGCTGCTGTCGCAGTCGGACGTGGTGATGAACTGCTCGCTCTCCGAGGGCGGCATGGCCAACTCGATCCTCGAGGCCTTCGCGCAGGAGCGGGCGGTCCTGGCCTCCGACATCGCCGGCAACCGCGCCCTCGTGCAGGACGGCGTCACGGGGGTGATCTTCTCCGACGACCGCAGCCTCGAGACGGCGGCGCTGCGCCTGGGCACCGACGGCGCGCTGCGCGCCCGCCTGGGCGCGGCGGGTCGGGCGCTCGTCGAGCGGCGCTATCCGCCGTCGCGCGAGGTGGACGGCTACGCGGAAGTCTATGGGACCCTCGCGCGCGTGCGCACCACGTGAGCGCGCGGCTGGCGGCGTTTCTGGCGCCCCGCAGCATCGCGCTCGTCGGCGTGCCCGGCGACCTCGCGCGCCCCGGCGCCCGCCCACTCGTCTTCCTGCTCAAGCACGGCTACAACGGCCGCATCTTTCCCGTCAACCCGCGACGCACGGAGATCGGCGGGTTGCGCGCGTACCCGGCGCTTGCGGATCTGCCGGAGCGGCCGGACACGGTATGGGTGGGCGTGCCGGGGCCGGAGGTGCTCGGCGTGCTGCAAGAGGCCGGGCGCCTGCGCATCCCGAATGCCGTCATCCTCACCGCCGGCTTCGGCGAGACGGACGCCGACGGCCGCCGGCGCGAGCAGGCACTGCAGGCGGTGGCGGCGCGTGACGGTATCACCGTTCTCGGTCCCAACATGCTCGGGTTCATCAACTTCTGGGAACGCATCCCCCTCACGTTTTCGGCGGCGGGCGGTCTGGACCGTTTGCTCGCGGGCGGGCTCGGTGTCGTCTCGCAGAGCGGCGCGCTCGCGGGCGCGGTGGTGAACCGCGCGGACGATCGCCTCGTCGGCATGAGCGCGATGGTGTCCACGGGCAACGAGGCGGGTATCACGCTGGCGGAATGCCTCGACTATTTCGCTGATGATCCGCGCACGCAGGTGGTCGCGATGATCGCGGAGGGCATTCGTGACGGCGCACGCTTCCGGACGGCGGCGGCCCGGCTGCTGGAGGCGGGCAAGCCGCTGGTGGCCCTGAAGGTGGGCCGTTCGGAGGCGGGGCGCCGCAATGCGCTCACGCACACGGGCGCACTCGCCGGCTCGCACGCGGCGTGGCGCGCGGTGGCCCGCCAGCTCGGCATCATCGAGGTCGACACCTTCGAGGATATGATCGAGATCGCGGCCTATCACGCGCGCGAGCGACGCCCCGTCACCGGCCGCGTGGGCGTGCTCACGACGTCGGGCGGGGCGTCGATCATGATGGCCGACCAGCTGGAGGCGCGGGGCCTGCGCATGCCTCGGCTGTCCGCGCCCACGGTGGCGGGGCTGGGCGCGCTGCTGCCCGAGCACGCGCGCACGCGAGACAATCCGGTCGACGTCACCGCCGGCATGCCGGAGGCGACGTTCGAGAAAGTGCTCGCCACCCTCGTCGCCGATCCCGGTCTCGATGTGCTGATCACGGCGGTGACCGGAGCCGCCGGCGTCGAGCGCGCGCAGACCGTGGTACGCGTGGCGCGCGCCACCGCCACGCCGGTGATGGCGTGCTGGCTCGGAGGCAGCCAGACAGAGGATGGGCTGCGCGTACTCGATGCGGAAGGGCTGCCGGCCTTTCGCAATCCACGCACCGCGGCGGCGGCGCTCGCCTCCGCCCGTGACGTGGCCGCCGCCCGCGCCGGCTGGCGCGGCCGTCGTCCCCTCATGGCTCCACCCGTTGCCGGCGCCGATACCTCGTACGCGGCGCTGAGCGCGCTCGCGCGGCGCGCGGG
>JBKKCN010000648.1:0-11591 GCA_046712525.1 Candidatus Rokuibacteriota bacterium | reverse complement strand
CGCGTCCCACTCGTGCCACTCCACCGCCGCGTCGCGGAAGAACCCGCGGCCGGGATCGAGGACGACGCGATCGTCGGAAAACCCCGCCGCGCGCGCGGCCGCCAGCGCGGCCTCGAGCAGGTTTCGCACGGTCGACACCGGCTCACCGGCGCCATGCGGTACGCCATCCCTCACCGAAGGCGACGCCATCAAAATAGCACCCGCGCCGTGGGCGGCGACGAGGCGCGCGAGAGCGGGGTCGGCGAGACCGCAGACGTCGTTGACGATGCGCGCGCCCGCTTCGAGAGCGGCGCGCGCGGGGCCCGGCCGCGAGGTGTCGGCGGACACGGGCACAGGCAGCTTGGAGGCGAGCACTTCGACGGCGCGCGCGAGGCGATCGGTCTCTTCCGCATCGCTGATGGCCGTGGGCAGGTAGGGAGCGGTCGCCCGCGCCCCCACGTCGATGAGGGCCGCTCCCGCCTCCACCATCGCAAGGGCGGCGGCGAGAAGGCCGTCGCCGGTGGCGTGAATGGAGGTTCGATGAAACGACTCGGGGCTGACATTGAGCACGCCCATCACCACCACCGGCAGCCCATCACCAACCAGCACACCGGCAAGATCAGCGCGCTTCTGAACCGTCATGTCCAAAGATAACACGCCGCTAACGCCGAGTTACACGACGCAGGGCGCTCAAAAACGCCCAGATCCTAGGCGGCGAGGCGTTCCCGACTGAGGCGTGGCCCTGCCACGTCGCAGGGAGGGAACAACGAGCCAACGACGGAGATGGGCGTTTTTCAGCGCCCTGCCGGCCGCTAGGCGGGAGCGGGCGCTTCGGAGAAGGGGCGCGTGCGCAAGATGCGCGCGATCTCCTCGGAGTCGAGCGACTCGCGCTCGAGGAGGGCGCGCGCGAGCGCGTGCAGCTTCTCGAGGTTCTCCTCGATGATCTGGCGCGCGCGCGTGGCGCAGTCCATCACGATGCGCTTGATCTCGCTGTCGATGGTGAGCGCGGTCTCCTCGCTGTAGTCCTTCTGGCGCCCCATCTCGCGGCCGAGGAAGATGTGCTCCTCGTTCTTGCCGAAGGTGAGTGGCCCCAGCTTCTCCGACATGCCCCACTCGCACACCATCTTGCGCGCCATCTCGGTGGCCTTTTCGAGGTCGTCACCGGCACCCGTCGTCTGCTGCAGGAGCACGATCTCCTCCGCCGTGCGGCCGCCGAGCAGGATGGTGATCCGGTTGATCAGGTAGTCGCGCGAGTAGTTGTACTTGTCGTCCATGGGCAATTGCATGGTGAGGCCGAGCGCGCGCCCACGCGGGATGATCGTCACCTTGTGGAGGGGGTCGGCGCCGGGCAGGAAATCCGCCACCAGCGCGTGCCCCGCCTCGTGGTAGGCGATGATCCGCTTCTCGGAGTCGCTGATGATCATCGAGCGCCGCTCCACGCCCATGAGGACCTTGTCCTTGGCGCTCTCGAAGTCGGGCATCTCGACGAGCTTCTTGTTCTGCCGGGCGGCGAGGAGCGCGGACTCGTTCACGCGGTTGGCGAGGTCGGCGCCCGAGAACCCCGGCGTGCCGCGCGCCAGCACCTTCAGCTCGACGTTCGGCGCGAGCGGGATCCGGCGCGCGTGCACGCGCAGGATCTCCTCCCGTCCCCGCACGTCCGGCCGCGGCACCACCACCTGCCGGTCGAAGCGCCCGGGGCGCAGGAGCGCGGGATCGAGGACGTCGGGCCGGTTGGTGGCGGCGATGAGGATGACGCCTTCGTTCGTCTCGAAGCCGTCCATCTCCACCAGCAGCTGATTCAGCGTCTGCTCGCGCTCGTCGTGACCGCCCCCAAGGCCCGCGCCCCGGTGCCGTCCCACGGCGTCGATCTCATCCATGAAGATGATGCAGGGCGCGTGCTTCTTGCCCTGCTCGAAGAGGTCACGCACGCGCGAGGCGCCCACGCCCACGAACATCTCGACGAAGTCGGAGCCCGAAATCGAAAAGAACGGAACGCTCGCTTCACCCGCAATGGCCCTCGCCAGCAGCGTCTTGCCGGTGCCGGGAGGGCCCACGAGGAGCACGCCCTTGGGGATCTTGCCGCCGAGCTTCTGGAATTTCTGCGGGTCCTTGAGGAAATCGATGATCTCGCGCAGCTCTTCCTTCGCTTCGTCGACACCGGCGACATCCTGGAACGTGACTTTGTTTTGTTTTTCCGAGATGAGCCGCGCGCGCGCCTTGCCGAAGGAGAGCGCCTTGGCGCCGCCGCCCTGCATCTGGCGCATGAAGAAGATCCAGACGCCGATGAAGAGGAGCATGGGAACCCACTGCAGGAATATCGCGTACCACGGGTTGCTGTCCGGCGGCTTCACCGCGATGCGCACGCCGCGGTCGCGCAGCATCTTGATGAGGTCCGGATAGTCGACGATGTACGTGCGCTGCGTCTGCGAGCCGTCCTTGAGCGCGTAGGTGACCAGGTTGCCGCGAATGACCACGGATTCCACGCGTCCCTGCTCGACGGCCTTGAGGAATTCCGAAAAGTTGGGAGACTCCTGTCCACCGGGTTGGGTGTTGCTGAACACAGTGAAGAGGAGGATGACGATCAGACCAATCACCATCCAGAGAGCGAGGTTCTTATAGACCTGGTTCATGCGTTTTCAGTGTAGCACAAGCCCTGAATGACCCGGCCCGGCGGCACGTTAGGAGCCTGTTGCGATATCGAGGAGCGCCACGGCTTTGCCGGGGCGCTACCGAGCGTCGGGGGATTGGGGGGCGTCGAGGCCCCCATCTGAATCAAATCGCCCTTTCATCCTTCATCGAGGGCGGCCACGTAGGGCAGGTTCCGGTAGAGACCTCCGAAGTCGAAGCCGTAGCCCACCACGAACACATTGGGGATCGTGAAGCCGACGTAGTCGACCGTGACGTCCACCTGCCTGCGCTCGATCTTGTCCACCAGCGCGCACACCTTGACGCTCAGGGGGTGGCGCGCCTCGAGGTTGCGCTTGAGATAGGACAGCGTGAGCCCCGTGTCGATGATGTCCTCCACGATGAGGACGTGACGGCGCTCGACCGACATCGACAGGTCGGAGATGAGACGCACCTGTCCCGACGACTTGGTGGTGCCGGAGCCGTAGCTGGCGAGACCGATGAAGTCGGTGGTGAGGCTGATGGGAATGGCGCGGATGAGGTCGGCCATGAAGAGAAAGGCGCCCTGCAGGACGCCCACGAGGATCGGGTTGTTGTGCTCGTAGTCCCGGCCGATCTGCGCGCCCAGCTCGGCGATGCGCGCGCGCAGCTCCTCCTCGGTGATGAGGACGCGGCCCGGACGATTGGTCGTCATCAGCGCGTGGTGACGAACGTGGAGAGAGTGCGCTCGGCGGCCAGGCGCGCCGCCGCCACGCGCGCGGCCTCCCGCGTCGAAAAGGCGCCCACGCGCACACGGTAGCGCGCCTCGCCGGTGCCGGCGCTCTCTGCAATGTCCGCGTCGTGTCCGGCCGCCATCAGCGTGGCGCGCAGAGCGTCCGCGGGCGGCCGCGCCCTGTACGCGCCCACCTGCACCGTGTAGCCACCCGCCGGTGACTCCGGGGTCGGTGTGGGCTCGGCGGCGAGCGCGGGCATGGCCGCAGGCCGGTTCGCGATGACGAGAGCGTCGCCGGGCTTGGGCGGTTTCACCGGCTTCGGGGGCGGGGGCGCCGTGAGCGGCGCCGTGAGCTCCTGGTAGAACGTCAGCGTGGGGGCAGCGGGCAGCTTCGGCCGCTCCACGCCGTCCTTGCGCGCGGCGTCGCTCTTCACGGCCGGCGGCCCCCACCGCCGGCCCGTGTAGACGCCGGCGCCGAAGGTGGAGCCGAGGATGGTGAGCAGGCCGATGAGCACGAAGATGGTACCCGCCCGGCTCGGCGTGCCCCGCGGCGCGCGCCTGGCCATCTACATGCTCTCCGGCGCGCTCACGCCGAGCAGGCCGAGGCCGTTGCGGAGCACGAGCCCGACGCTCTCGCAGAGGGCGAGGCGGGCGAACATGAGCGCGCGGTCGTCCTGGATCACGCGGTGGTTCTTGTAATACGGATGAAAGAGGCCTGCCAGCTCCGACAGGTAATACGCGAGCCGGTGCGGCTCCAGGGCGCGCGTGGCGCCCGCCACCAGCGCCGGATAGTCCAGCAGCCGCTTGATGATGGCCTGCTCTTCCGGCGCTGTGAGCCTTTCCAGCTGCACCGCGCGCCACGCGGGCGCCACGATCCCCTGCTCCGCCATCTGCCGCGCGATGGAGCGAATGCGCGCGTGCGCGTACTGCACGTAATAGACGGGGTTGTCGCTCGACTGGCGCGTGGCCACCGCGAGGTCGAACTCGAGCGGGCTGTCGTGCCGCCGCGTGAGGAAGGTGAAGCGCGCGGCGTCCCGCCCCACCTCCTCCAGCAACTCCTCCATGAGCACGAACTCGCCCCGGCGCTTGGACATCCGCACCGGCTGCCCGTCGCGCAGGAGCGTGACGAGCTGCACGATGAGCACCTCGAAGGACTCCGGCGGGTGGCCGAGGGCCTGCATCGCCGCCCGCATGCGCCCCAGGTAGCCGTGATGGTCGGGGCCGAAGAGGTTGATGACGCGGTGGGCGTCCGCGAACTTGACGTAGTGGTGATACGCCACGTCCACCGCGAAGTACGTCACCTCGCCGCTGGTGCGCCGCAGCACGCGGTCCTTGTCGTCGCCCGCGTCGTCGTTCTGCGTGGAGCGAAACCACAGCGCGCCGTCCTGCTCGTAGCTGAGGCCGCGCGCGGCGAATTCCTCGAGCACCTTCTCGGGCAGCCGGCGGTCGCGTACGTCGTGCTGCTCGGAGGCCCACACGTCGAACTCGACGCCGTAGTCGCGCAGGATGCGCCGCTGCCGCTCCACCACGTTCGTCACCGCGTAGCGGCCGAAGTGCTCCAGCCGCTCGCGCGGCGACATGGTGGCGAGCGCGGGATGCGATTTCAGATGGCCGGGCGTGGTCAGCCCGTGCTCGCGCACGTACTCCTGCGCCAGCTCCACCAGGTATTCGCCGGGATAGCCGTTCTCCGGAAGCGGGGCGTCCTCGCCCAGCGCCTGGCGCACGCGCGCCTCGAAGGAGCGCGCGAGCGCTTCGAACTGGTTGCCCGCGTCGTTGACGTAGTACTCGGTGGTGACGTCCGCTCCCTGCGCGCGCAGCATGCGCGCCAGCGCGTCGCCCACCGCCGCCGCGCGCGCGTTGACGATCACGAGCGGCCCGGTGGGATTGGCGGACACGAACTCCAGGCGCACGCGCGTGCCCGCCTGCTCGCGTGAGCGACCGTATGCTTCGCCCGCTTCCAGTATCGGGCCCAGCGCGCGCGCGCACCACGCGGGATCGAGGAACACATTGAGGAAGCCGGGGCCCGCCACTTCCAGCCGGCTCACCTCGGGCATGGCCGGGAACTGTTGCACGATGGCGTCGGCGATCTGCCGCGGCGCGCGGCGGGCGGCGCGGGCAAGAACCATGGCGACGTTCGTCGCATAATCGCCGTGCTCACCCTGACGCGGCACCTCCCACGCGCATTCCTCCGGCGCGGGCAGGCCGGCCGCCGCCAGCGCGGACTTCACGCCTTCCGTCAGCCGGTCGGTGACGCTCACGATTGCCATGCCCTCCCCTTCGCGCAGACACAAATCGCCGCTCGTTGGCGGCGACGAAATCATGATACCCGTGGCCCCGAGGACAGCCGAGTAAATTGGGGGCCCTTCGAGGCCCCCACGTCACGGATCACGTTGACCCGGCACACCAGAGTCCGCTACTGTCTACCCGGATGGAACGCGCCTCCCCTTCCGTCGGTGCCGATGAGGTCGCCGCCGCGATCACCGGGTTCGTCAACGCCAACGTCATGGCGCGCGGCCGTCCTGTCGGACCCGATGACGACTTCTCCACCGCTGGTGTCGACTCCATGGGGCTGCTGAAGGTCCTGCTCTTCATCGAGGCGGAGTTCGGGCTCTGGATCCCGGACGAGGACCTCGTGGAAGACAACGTCCGCTCTCCTCGCGCCCTCGCGGGCTACCTGCGGCGGCAAAGGACGTGCTCGTAGCACAGGGGCCGTGGCCGTCGCGGCGTCGCCTGCCCCTCCGCGGCGCCGATCTCGTCTTGATGGCGATGCATTCTCGGTGGAGACGCGCGGGCTCGAGCAACAACGCCAGCCTCGTCATCCACTGCGAGGGCCGCGTCGACCTCGAGCCGCTGCGCCGAAGCCTCGATCGCTTCCTCGACGTCTGTCCCTGGCCCGCCGCCCGCCTGCGGCGGCCGTTCCCGTGGGGCAAGCTGCACTGGGCCGCCGGCCCGCGCGCAGCGCTGACGCCGCCTCCCGTGCGCCGCGCCAGCGCCGCCACGCCGGAGGCGCTGCAGGCGCTGGTGGAACACCAGCTCAACGCCACCATCGATCCGCGCCGCGAGCCGCCGCTGCGGTTCCTCGTCATCGACGGCGCCCGCGATGGCGGCACGCTCGTCATGACGTGGTTTCATCCGCTCATGGACCCACGCGGCGCCGAAAACCTGCTCACGCACCTGGCGCACCTCGAGGGCGACGACGGCGCGCCCACGGACGAGGCGCTGTGGCCGGCGTTCACGCCCGCGCGGGACCCGCGCCCGCTCCGGGAGCGCGGCCGTATCGCGCGCCAGAGCCTGAAATACATGGATACGCTGGCCCCTGTCCCTCCCGTGTCGCCCGGCCGCGCGCGGGTCACCCCGGGCCCAGTGCGTTTCCTGCAGTCGAGCTTTGTCGAGGGCGGCTCCACCGCCGCCCGCGCCACCCGGGAGATGCCGTGGCGGCTGGCCCTCCTCGGTAAGGCCATGGCCGAGCTGTGGCGGGAGCGTGATCTTCCCGACGTGCCCTTCATGGTGCCGATCTCGGTGGACCTGCGCGCCAAGGGCGAGCCGGGACCGACCTTCGGCAACCTCCTCGCGTTCCACTTCGCGCGCTTCCACCCTGCTGCCACCGCCGACGTGCCGGCACTCGCGCGCGAGCTGCGTCTGCAGATGGCGGATGCCGTCCGCGACGGACAGATCGAAGCCAACGCGGTGGCGATGGAGTTCCTGCACTACCGTCCGCTCTCGACGATGCTGCGCGCCCTGCCGTGGAGTGCGAAGGGCGAGGCGTTCTCGTTCAATTGCGCCGACGTCGCGGATTTCTCTCCCAAGCTCGACGGCCTGCTCGGCCGGCGCGTCGTCAACGCCTATCACGTGCCCGCCGTGCTGCCCCAGCCGGGCATCGGCGTCTTCTTCAACCGCTGCGCGAGCGTGAACAACCTCGTCGTGGCATGGGTCGAAGGCATGGTCCGCGAGCAGGAAGCAGCCCGGGTCGGGGACATCGTGCGAGAGGGCATGGGATGGACCAGAAGCTGAGCTACGACGTGGTGGTGGTGGGTGGGGGCGCCGCGGGCGTGGCCGCCGCCCTCGCCGCCGCCGCGCGCGGAGCGCGCACCGCCCTCGTCGAGCGCTACGGATTTCTCGGCGGCATGGCCACGGCCGGCATGGTGAGCACCATCTGCGGGGTCTATCACAGCTCGCCCGGGGGCCTGCCGGAGCCCGTCAACGACGGCTTCGTCGTCGACTTCGCACGGCGGCTGTCCGGCATGCCCGGCTGTGACAAGCCGGTGCGCCGCGGGCGCGCCTTCGTCGTGCCGTATACACCCTTCGCGTTCGCGTGTCTTGCCGACGAGCTCACGGCGTCCCTCAGCAGTCTCGACGTGTACCTGCACGCCTATCTCGTCAGCGTCGCCACCGGCGGCGGACGGATCGAGACGCTCCGCATCGCGACGTGGGAGCGCACCGTCGAGCTCCGGGCGGCGGCGGTCGTGGACGCCAGCGGCGACGCCGTGGTGGCCCACGCCGCGGGCGCCGCCACCGCGGCTGCCCCCGTCTCCGCTCGCCAGCTTCCCTCGCTCGTCTTCGTGCTCCAGCACGTGGAGCGCGAGGCGGTGACGCCGGGCGCGCGCGTGGCACTACTGCGCACACTCGTGGGCGCGGAGCGGGACGGCTTGCTGCCGAAGGGCGCCTCGAACCTCGCCTTCGGACCCTCACCGCAGCCGGGCGAGGTCGTGTGCAAGCTCGCCCTCGACGGCGTCGCGGACGTGGTGATTCCGGGACGGGACTTCCTGACGGCGGCCGAGCAGGAAGGGCGCCGGCGGGTGCTCGCCCTCACCGAGTTCCTGAAGCGGATGCCAGGCTTCGCGCGCGCGTTCGTGTCGCACACGGCGGCCCAGGTGGGCGTGCGCGAGAGCCGCCGCCTCGTCGGGCACTACGAGCTCACGCGCGACGACATCCTCTCCGGCCGCCGCTTCCCCGACGCCGTCGCACGCGCGTGCTGGCCGATCGAGCTGTGGGAGCCGGGACGCCTGGGGCCGACGTACGAATATCTCGATGACGGACAGAGCTACGACATTCCGCTCGGCAGCCTTCAGGCGCGCGACATCAGCAACCTGTTCGCCGCCGGCCGCTGCCTGAGCGCCACGCACGACGCGCTCGGATCCGCGCGCGTCATCGGCACCTGTCTGGCCACCGGCGAGGCGGCGGGCCGCCACGCCGCCGGCGGGCGAACGGCGGTAGCGCGGTGAACCTGACCGACATCCTTCACGCCTCGGTATCGCGACACGCACACCGCCCCGCCGTCACCGACGTACGGACCGGCCGCTCGCTGTCGTACGGCGCGCTCGCGCGGGAGGCCGAGCAGGTGACCGCATTCTTGAGAGCGCGCGGGGTGGAGCGCGGGCACCGCATCGCGCTGCTGAGCCCCAACAGTCTGGCGTATGTGCCGGCCGCCTTCGGCCTCCTCGGCGCGGGCGCGTGTGTGGTACCCGTGCCCATCAATCTCGCGCCCGCGGAGATGGCCGACCTGCTGGGTGACATGGACGTGAATGGATGCCTGTCCTCGCCCCGCGTCGAGCCGGCGGGCGGGGCGGCGGCGGCCACGTCGCTCGTGGGCGGCGAGTGCGACGGCTTCACCTTCCAGTGGCGCGCGCGCGAGGCGGCAGGGCCGGGCGGATTGCGCGCGCTTGATCCCGCCTTCATTCGATTCACGTCGGGCACCACCGCGCAGTGCAAGGGCGTGGTGCTTTCCCACGCGGCGACCGCGGCACGTGTGAGCGCGGCGGACGCCGTGCTGCGCTTCACGCCCGACGACCGCATCCTCTGGGTGCTCCCGCTCGCCTATCACTTCGCGGTCACCATCGTGGCCTACGTCAAGGCGGGCGCGCACATCCTGATGTGCCCGGACACGCTGCCACACGGCCTCGTGGACTCCATGAGGCGCCTGAGGGCAACCGTGCTCTACGCCTCACCGTTTCATTTCGAGCGTCTCGGCAGGCTCGAGCGCGCCCGCCCGCTCCACGGCGTGCGCCTGGCGCTGTCCACGAGCGCGCCCATCTCGGCGGCGGTGATGGAGCGCTTCGAGGCCGCGTATGGCGTGCCGGTAGCTCAGGCATACGGGATCATCGAGGCCGGTCTGCCCTGCATCAACGTCAGAAACGGCGACAGCCCTCCCACTTCCGTGGGGCGGCCCGTGCCCGGCTACGACGTCGCCGTGTTTTCCGAGGCCGGCGCGCCACTGCACGCCGGCGAGACCGGTGAGATCGGCGTGCGCGGCGCCGGCCTTTTCTCCGCCTACTACGCGCCCTGGCAATCGCGCGAGGCCGTCACGCGTGACGGCTGGTTTCTCACCGGCGATATCGGCCGCCTCGACGAGGGCGGATCGCTCTCCCTCGAAGGGCGCAAGAAGTCGGTCATCTTCGTGGCCGGTGTGAAGTTCTTCCCGGACGAGGTGGAGGCGTGCATCAACACCTTCCCGGGAGTGATGGAATCGCGCGTGGTCGGCGAGCCGCATCCGCGCCTGGGCCAGGTGCCCCGCGCGGAGGTAGTGCTGGCTGACGCCGGCTGCGATCTGGACGCACTCAAGTCGCACTGTGCGCGAGCGCTGTCGTCGTACAAGGTCCCGCTCGATTTCACCGTCGTCCCTGCCATCGCCCGCACGCCGGGCGGCAAGATCCTCAGACGAAGGCCGGCGGAGGTGGCCGGTTAGATGGCGGATGCCCTGCGCGTCGCCGTGCTGGGGGCGGGCATCGCGGGCTCGGCGCTGGCGATCCTGCTCGCGCGCCGTGGCGCCGAGGTCACGCTCTTCGACGACGGCCGCCGCCCCGAGCTCGTCGTCGGCGAATCGCTCGTGCCCGCCGTCGTTCCCATTCTGCGGCGCCTCGGCATCGAGGAGGTCACGGCCACCTTCAGCCGCGTGAAACCCGGGGTCAGCTTCGTGTGGTCGAAGACGGACCGCGCGAGCTTCAGCTTCGCGCGCTTCGCGCCCGGAGTGTTTCCTTACGCCTACAACATCCCGCGGCCCCAGTTCGACGACGCGCTTCTTGTTCAAGCGGTAATTGCGGGCGCGCAGAAGGTCGTGGCGAGGGCGCGATTGGAGCGCGCGTCGGACAGCGGTATGGGTCCCGAGCTGGCGCTGACGGCGGAGACCATCGCGACGGCGCCCTCGCTGGGCGGGCGGCAGCCCGACCTCATCGTCGACGCCACCGGCCGCGTCCGGCATGCCGCGCGCGTGCTCGGCATCGGCGCCGACATGGGCCCGCGCCGTGACGTGGCGCACTTCGCTCACTACGAGGGGTTCCGCTGGGACGACGCGCCGGGCCAGGTGCTCATCTCGCGACTCGCCGCGGGATGGAGCTGGTGCATTCCGCTCATGGATCGCCTCTCCGTCGGCATCGTGCTCGGGCAGGACGCCGCCGCCGAGCTCGGACGCACACCCGAGGAGCGGCTGTCGCAGGCGATCACATCCGATTCGTGGCTGGCCGGGATCGCCGGTGAGGCCAAGCGGGTGAGCGCAGTGGCGACCTACTCCAACTACCAGCTCGTATCGCGGCGGACGGCTGGACCCGGCTGGGTGATGGTGGGCGATGCCTTCGGCTTCGTCGACCCGATGCTCTCGCCGGGCGTGTTCCTCGCGCTGCACTCGGCGGAGACGGTGGCCGACGCGTTGTCGCCAATGCTGGAGAGCCGCACGCCGCCGTCGCCGGCGAGCCTCGCGCGCGCGTTCGAGCCCTACACCCTCAGCCACGCGGCCGCGCTCAAGTCGTGGACGGAGCTCGTGGCGTATCTCTACGACGGGCGCCTGCTCGCCCTCATGCGCGCGGGGCGCGAATGGATGGAGGGCGGCTCAGGCCCACTCAAGACCGCGCTGCAGGACCACATCGAGCGACACATCGCGCTCCAGGCAAGCGGCATGGGAACGATGTCGCCCTACAGCCGTGGCCTGCTGTCGTTCCTGGGACGCTACGGCCTGCGCGGCGTGGCGCCCTCGGAGCTCGCTATCCGGTGAAGATGGGGGGCCTCGAAGGGCCCCCCAAGCCCCCCGGCGGCGGACGTTCGTCTACAGCACGGGCTCGGCCTGAATTTTCTTGTTTTACATGGGGGACCTCGACGGGTCCCCCAAGCCCCCTGGGGCGTGCACGCGCCACATGGCGACGCATCCGATTAGCAGGGCGATCACGACGAGAGCGAATGCGGGCAGGTAGCCGCCGGTGGTGTCGAAGATGCGGCCGCCCAGCCACGCGCCGAGTGCTTCGCCGGGACCGATGGCGAGGCTGAGCCACCCGTAGATGGCGCCGAACGA
>JBKKCN010000647.1:0-4613 GCA_046712525.1 Candidatus Rokuibacteriota bacterium | reverse complement strand
AGCATGCTGGAGGTCCTCGGCAGCGAGTACATCAAGCTCGCGCGGCTCAAGGGGCTGCCGGACGTCGTGGTCATCGCCATGCACGCGTTCAAGAACGCCCTCATCCCGGTCTTCACGCTCGCCGGCGTCAACATGGTGGTGATGGTCAACGCCGCCGTCATCATCGAGGTGATCTTCGCGTGGCCGGGCATCGGCCGCCTGCTCTACGAGGGCATCTTCCAGCGCGACTTCCCGCTCGTGCAGGGCGTCGTCATCATGGCCGGCGTCATGATCGTCGCCATCAACCTGGTGGTGGACGTCCTCTACGCCTTCATCGACCCGAGAATCCGGCTCACGAGGTGACACGACGATGGCGACTCGCGTAGAGGCCCGGCCGCGTGCGCGGCGGCGAGGACGGGAGGCGCCGGTGGCCGCCATCGTCATCCTCGGCGGCCTCATGTTCGTCGCCATCTTCGCCGACTTCATCGCGCCGTATGACCCCACGCATCCGGTGAAGGGCGCGGGCATCTACGACCCGCCCTTCTGGATCGAGGGCGGCAGCTCGACGACGCCGCTCGGCACCGACTTCCAGGGCCGCGACATCCTGAGCCGCCTCATCCACGGCGCGCGCGTGTCGCTGATCGTGGGGCTGATGGGGACGCTGGTGGCGGGCGGCATCGGGACCGCGATGGGAATTCTGTCCGGCTACGTCGGCGGCTGGGTGGACCAGATCATCATGCGCGTCACCGATGCCTGGCTCGCGCTGCCCGCCATCGTCTTCGCGATCTTTCTGGCGGCCATGATCGGCCCCAGCATGTGGAACATCGTCATCATCCTGGGTGCCGTGTACTGGACGCGCTACGCGCGCGTGATCCGTGGCGAGGTGCTCACGCTCCGGGAACGGGAATTCGTGAAGCTGGCCGAGATCGCCGGCGCCAGCAAATGGCGGGTGATCAAGCGGCACATCCTGCCCAACGTCATGAACACGGCGACGGTGCTCGCCAGTCTCACTGTCGGTGTCGTCATCATTGCGGAAGCGTCGCTGAGCTTTCTGGGGGTGGGCGTGCCGCCGCCGCAGCCCGCCTGGGGCCTCATGCTCTCGGAGGCGCGGCCCACCTTGCTGGCGGGCCAGTGGTGGCTCACGGTGTTCCCCGGCCTCTGCATCCTGCTGATCGTCCTCGCCACCCAGCTCCTCGGCGACTGGCTGCGCGTTCAGCTCGATCCCCAGACGCGAAATTTGTAGAGGTGGATCCTGTCCTGCAGGTGTCTGATCTAGAGACGCACTTCCTCACCTTCGGGGGGACGCGCGTCGTGAAGGCCGTGGACGGCGTGAGCTTCGCGCTCCACGCAGGCGAGACGCTCGGGCTCGTCGGTGAGTCGGGCAGCGGCAAGACGACCACATGCCTGTCGATCGTCGGGCTCCTGCCGCGGGCGGCGCGCATCGTGGGCGGCCGGGTCGTCTTCGAGGGCGAGGACCTCACGCGCAAGAGCCAGCGCGAGCTGCGGCGCATCCGCGGCCGGCGCATTGCCGTGATTCTCCAGGACCCGATGGCGTCCCTGAACCCGCTCTTCACCATCTTCAGGCAGGTCGCCGAGCCCGCGTTCTTCCACCAGCAGATGCGCGGCCGCACGCTGCGGGCGCGCGTGCAGGGCCTTCTCCGCGCCGTCCGCATCCCCTCCCCCGAGTGGCGGGCGCGCGAGTACCCTCACCAAATGAGCGGCGGCATGCGCCAGCGCATCGTCGGTGCCATCGCCCTCGCCGGCGGCCCGAGCCTCGTCATCGCCGACGAGCCCACGACGAACCTCGACGTGACCGTCCAGGCGCAGTACCTCGACCTGCTCAAGGACATCCAGCGCGACACCGGCGTGGCCCTCATCTTCGTCACGCATAACCTGGGCATCGTCGCGAAGATGTGCGATCGGGTGGCCGTGATGTATGGCGGCAAGATCGTCGAGCAGGCGGCAGTGCGCGAACTGTTCGACGCGCCCAGGCATCCCTACACGCGCGCGCTGCTCGGCTCGGTCCCGAAGCTCGGCAGCAAGGAGCCACTGTATTCGATCCCGGGCCAGCCCCCCAACCTCGCCACCCTGCCCTCCGGATGCGCCTTCCATCCGCGCTGCCCCGCGGTCATGTCGCGCTGCACGACCGAGGAGCCGCGAGACGTTCACCTCGGCAACGGAAGTGTCGCCAGGTGCTGGCTCCATGGCTGAGCCCATCCTCGAAGTCCGGGGACTGACGAAACACTTCCCCGGGCGCCAGCGGTGGCTCGGACGCGTGGCGACGTGGGTGAAGGCGGTGGATGGAGTGGACTTCGCCATTCACCCCGGCGAAACCCTCGGCCTCATCGGCGAGTCAGGGTGCGGAAAGACGACGACCTCCAAGTTGATCCTGCTGCAGGAGCGACCGACGGCGGGGACGATCTTCTTCGAAGGGCGAGACATCGCCACCCTCGAGGGTAAAGAGATGATGGCCTATCGCCGGGCCGTGCAGGTGGTGTTCCAGGATCCGTTCAGCTCGCTCAGCCCGCGCATGCGCGTGCACGACATCATCGCCGAGCCTCTGGAAATCCACACCGATCTCTCGCGCGCGGCGATCCGTGAGCGCGTCGACGAGGTGCTGGGGCTGGTGGGGCTCCCGCCCGACGTGGCCCCACTCTTTCCCCACGAGTTCAGCGGCGGGCAGCGGCAGCGGATTGCCATCGCGCGGGCGCTGGCGACCGACACCCGTCTCATCGTCCTCGACGAGCCGGTCTCCGCGCTCGATGTGTCGGTGAGGGCGCAGATCATCACCCAGCTCGAGCACCTGCAAAGAACACTGGGCGTGAGCTATCTGTTCATCGGCCACGATCTCGCGACGGTGGCGCACATCAGCCACCGGATCGCGGTGATGTACCTGGGGAAGATCGTGGAGTGCGCCGACAGCGATGCGTTGTGCGCGCGGCCGATGCACCCGTACACGCGGGCTCTGTTTGCCGCCGCGCTTCCGTCGCATCCGAATGACCCGCAACCGGAACGGACCATCGCCGGCGAGGTACCGAGCGCCCTCAGCTTACCTCCCGGATGTCGGTTTCATCCGCGGTGTCCGGCCGCGATGCCGGTGTGCGCGGAGAGCGAGCCCACGCTGCAGCTTCGCGGCGGCGGGACGGTCGCTTGCCATCTCTACTGACGGAGCGCGCTGCCCGATCCTCCTTGCCGCTGCCTCCAGATTCTCCCCGCGCGATCGAGCCGCTCTCGTGGTAGAAGAAGCGCGTGTTGACATACCAGCCCCGGCCCAGGACAGGAGAACGGCAATGACAGCAAGCAGCAGGCGCGAGTTCCTCGTGACCGCGGCGGCGACGGCGTCCGTCGTCGGCGCCCCGGCGTTCGTCAGACGCGCGTGGGCGCAGGGCGGCGGGCCCATCCGGATCGGCGTGCCGACGGCGATCACCGGCACGTGGGCCGCGCTCGGCGCGCAGGTGGTCCGCACGTGCAAGCTCGTCCAGAAGGAAGTGGACGAGCGCGGCGGCATCCTCGGCCGCAAGGTCGAGTTCCTCTTCGAGGACACGCAGGGCAACCCGGCCAACTGCGTGCGCAAGGCGCAGGAGATGGTCGAGCGCCACAAGGTCAACCTCTTCACGGGCATCATGGCCTCGTCGGAGGCGCTCGCGGTCTCGGCCAAGCTCGCCGAGTGGAACGCCTTCTTCCTCTCCAGCATCAACGGCGCCGGCGAGCTGACGGCGGAGAAGTTCGTGCCGAACTTCTTCCGCGCCAACACGTCGGGTCCGATGGGCGCCCGCACCATCGCGCTCTACCTGAAGGACGCGCCGGAGAAGACGTTCTACGCGATCGGCCTCGACTACGCCTGGGGGCACTCGAGCGTGGGTGTCTTCGAGACGGAGATCAAGCGCGCCGGCAAGGACTTCATCGGCAAGGTCTTCGCGCCGCAGGGCACGAAGGACTATTCCACGTACATCACGCGCATCCGTCAGGAAAACCCGAACGGGCTCTACGTGGCGATGACGGGGGACGACGCGACGGCCTTCTACCAGCAGGCCGCGCAGTTCAAGCTCGGCGAGAAGGTCCAGATGGTGACCGAGCTCGTCGACATCCTGAACACCAAGCCCGCCGGGGACGCGACGCTCGGCCTCATCGGATCGAGCCGCTACTCGGCCACCATCGATACGCCGGACAACAAAACCTTCGTGAAGCGGTTCGAGGCGGAAGTGAAGGAAGTGCCGGACACCTTCGACGGCGAGCAGTACCAGGCACTGCAGATCCTGTTCCGCGCCATCGACAAGGCGCGCAGCACGGAGACGGCGCCGCTCATCAAGGCCATGGAAGGCCTCGAGGTGACAGGCGTCAAGGGCAAGGTCGTCATGCGTGAATGCGACCATCAGGGATTGCAGCAGGGCTTCGTCGTCAAGGCCGTCAAGCGCCCCGGTGCCCCGTACCCGGTGCCCGAGGTCATCAAGACATACCCGGCGGACATCGTCACGCCGCCCTGCCGGAAGTCCTCCTACAGCTAGACGCCACGCGCGGGGGACGGCGCCCTCTGTGGCCGTCCCCCCTCGTCCGCTCGACCATGGGACTCACCGCCTTCCTCGTGACCCAATCTCTCAACGCCATTGCGCTGGCGGCGCTGCTGTTCTTCATCT
>JBKKCN010000646.1:0-4238 GCA_046712525.1 Candidatus Rokuibacteriota bacterium | reverse complement strand
CGCACGGGACGATGAGCGTCAGGGCGAGGGCCAGGAGGGCGATGAACGGATGTTGTCGCATCGGCGGCACTGTCATCGCACACGCGGCCGGCGGCCTCAAGGGAAAAGGTCGGCATCGTGTTAGCCTCTGCCCATGTCGTCCCCCGATCTCGAAGCGGACGCGATCGAGGAGCTGTACGCGCGGGGCGTGACGGACGGGTTGCCGGTGGTGCCGCCCACGCGCGATCGTGTCAGCCGCGCCGTGGACGCCTCCGGCCGCGACGGCGCCGAGCTCATCGCCCTCGTGCCGCCGAACTATGGCAAGGCCACCGTGGAGAAGATCGCCATCAACGCGGTGATGGCGGGCTGCCGCGCCGAGTACCTGCCCACCGTCATCGCTGCCGTGGAAGCGGTGTGCGACGAGGCCTTCGACCTTCACGGGGTGTCGGCCACGACGAACTCACCGGCGCCGTTGCTGATCCTCAACGGGCCCGTGCGCGCCGCCCTCGACGTGAACTGCGGCGCGGGGGTGTTCGGCTCCGGCTGGCGCGCCAACGCCACCATCGGACGCGCGCTTCGCCTCGTGTGCGTCAACGTGGGGGGCGCGGTGCCGGGCGTGGTGAGCATGTCGACATTCGCGCATCCCGGCAGGTACACGTTCTGCATCGGCGAGAACGAGGAAGCGAGCCCGTGGGAGTCACTGGCGGTGGAGCACGGCTTCGCGCCCGCCGACAGCACGGTGGCCGCCCTCGCCGCCGACGCGCCCCTCGGCGTCTACGAGCACACCGGCCGCAGCGCGCGCGACATCCTCGCCACGGTGGCGGCGAGCATGGCAGTCATCTCGAACCACAAGATGACGCACTGGGGCGACACTGTCCTCGTGGTCGGTCCCGAGCACGCGGCGGCCATCGCCGCCGACGGCTGGAGCAAGGACGACGTGCGCGCGTTCCTCTTCGAGCGTCTGCAGAAGCCTGTGCGGGACCTCGTGCCGGGACGCGACGGCGGCGAAGGGCTGCCCGAGCACGTCCTGCGCAAGTTCGCCCACCCCGAGCGCGAGGAGACGCTCATCCCGAAGTTTCGCGGCGCCGACAACATCAAGATCGTGGTGGCGGGCGGCACCGCGGGACGCTTCTCCGCCATCGTGCCCGGCTGGACGTTTCCCAAGAGCTCGCGTCTCGTGTTCCGCAAGATCAATCCCGACCCATAGGGAGGAGACCCCATGTCCGACTATCTCGATCCGACCGATTCCGTGGCGGTGGACCGCAAGACGGCGCCGCGCCCCTCGAGCCTGGACGGCAAGGTGATCACGCTGCTCGACATCTCCAAGGCGAAGGGCGATCACCTGCTCGACCGGCTGGAGGAGCTGCTGAAGGAGCGCGCGAAGCCGAAGGCGATTCTCCGCAAGAAGAAGCCCACCTTCGCGCGCCCGGCGCCCGATGCGCTACGCCGGGAGATCCTCGACGGCAGCGACGTGGTCATCGAGGCCCTCGCTGACTGAGGGTCCTGCACAACGTGCAGTGTGCACGACGGCGTGTTCTTCGAGGATCATGGGCTTCCCACGGCGACGATCATCTCCACCGAATTCGCGCGCGCGGCCACCGCGCAGGCGGACGCGCTGGGAGCGAAAGCCTATCGCACGGTGATGGTGGCGCACCCCATCCAGCCCCTCACCCGTGACGAGGTGCGGGCGCTGGCCGACAAAGCGTTCGACGAGGTGCTGGCGCGGCTGACGGCCTGACCGCTTACTGACGACCTGACCGGGGTCAGGCTTTGACTTCTGAACATTCCGGTTGAGAGCCGGATGGAGCGTAAGCCGCCGCTCCAGCGTCGTCACCTCCGACGGGCGCATGTTTAGAAGTCAAAGCCTGACCCCGCTATTCCAGCCGCCACACGCGGCCTGCGGGCGGCTCGTCGGTCAGGGTGAACTGCGGCAGCGCGATGTGCTCGGCGAGGTCCTGGAAGACCACGCGCACGCGACGGCCGATGGCGACGTTCTTCTCGTCTTCCGGCGTCACCGCGTCGGGCTTGACGAGATTGGCGATGATGCGCAGCGCCTCGTCGGCGGTGGGGGCGGCCTTCTGCTCGTCCAGCTCCACCAGCACCACGCTGTAGGGCGTGATCTCCTTGAAGCCGGGCTGGATAGCGTGGACGACGGTTTCATACGAGTAGATCGTCCCTCGTCCGCTGACCTCCTTCCACGTCCACTCCAGATTCATGCACCACGGGCACGCGTGCGTGGGCGGGTAGCGCATGAGCCCGCACGCCCGGCACGCGCGCATCATCAGCTTGTGCGCGCGCGCGTGCGCGAAGTACTCCTTCCACTCGCTGTCGTTGTCGGGGATCAGCAGCGACATGCCGCGATAGGACACGGGCTGGGGCATCGTTCCTCCTGGGGGGCCCTTCGAGGCCCCCTAATGACGTAAAACGAGGGCGCTGCCGGTGGCCGGCATCGCCCATCCGAGGTTCATCGTGATCTCCGCGTCCTTGACCTGGCGGCAGCGGCCGGGCGCGTAGTCGTAGGTGTGCACGCCGTCGGCGGCGCGCGGGCAGTAGTCGTCGACGGTGCCACGGAGCTGACGCACGTTCTCGATCACCATCGACATGCCGTGCGTGTAGCCCTCGCAGAGATGGCCGCCCGATGTGTTGTTCGGCCGCTTGCCCCCCAGCTCGATGACGCCGCTGGACACGTACGCGCCCCCCTCGCCCTTCTTGCAGAAGCCGTACTCCTCCAGTTGCAGCATCGTCGTGAAGGTGAAGGCGTCGTACGACCCCGTGACGTGGACGTCCTCCGGCTTGATGCCGGCCTGGCCGAACACGATGTCCTTGGCGTAATAGCCGGCCACGCGCGAGATGGGCCCGTGCGCCCAGTGGAAGTCGGTGCGCGGCTTGGACACGCGGCCCGCCACCCCCATGACGTACACGGGGCGTGCGCGCAAATCACGCGCGCGCTCTGCTGCGGTGACGATGATGCAGGTGGCGTTGTCGGTCTCCAGGCAGCAGTCGAGCAGGTGCAGGGGCTTGCAGATCCAGCGCGAGCCCACCACCTCCTGCACGGTGACGCGCTCGCGCTGCAGCGCCTTGGGGTTCTGCGAGGCGTGCTTGCTGTGCGCGACCTTGACGTGGGCGACCTGCTCCGACGTGGTCCCGTACTCGTACATGTGTCGCATGAAGGTGGGGGCGAAGGCCTGCCCCGCGCTCGTCATGCCGAAGGGCCGCTGCGCGAGGTCGAGACCCCGTACGGGGACGGCGGCGCGGGCGCCGGTGCCGCCGATGCGGACCTCCGAGTAGCCGTTCATGGAGCGGAAGAGGGCGACCGCGTTGCACATGCCTGTCTCGATGGCGCCCATGGCGAGGCCCACCAGCGCTTCAGTGGACGAGCCGCCGCCGATCACGTCCATGTAGAAGTTCAGCCGGATGCCGAGGTCAGACGCCACCCAGTTCGCGGGCGTGGAATCCATGTTCTGGTAGCTCATCATGCCGTCCACGTCGGCGGGCGCCAGGCCTGCGTCGAGGATGGCCTTGCGGATCGCCTCCACCGCCATCGCGCGCGTGGTGCGCCCGGAATTCTTCGAGTACTCCGTTTCGCCCACGCCCACGATGCAGTACTTGTCGCGCAGAGTTTTCATAGGAGCCGTCCCAGGGGGCCAAGGTCGAGGTTGAGGTCTTCGGGCTTGAGCCCGAAGCGCGCGCCGAGGTCGCGCACGGTTTCTTCCAGACGCATGAGCGCGGTGCCGATGGCCTCCACCTCCTCGGGCGTGAGGGTGTCCGCCTCCATGCGCCGGATGGCCTGGCGCTCGAGGAGCTGGCGCAGAAACTCTACCAGCGTGAGGACGAGCTTGCCCACCGAGCGCTGCACTTCCTCCGGATCCGCGTTCCATCGCGGCACGGCGGCGCCGCTCACGGTCCGCTCGAGCTCCGCGCGCAGGGACTCCAGCTCCTTCACCTGCGCCGCCGCATCCCGCGACGTCATACGAGGGCCTCCGGCGCGAAGGCGTACGGTGGCCACGGCCCCGAGGCGCTCACGCGCACGCCGCCCAGCGAGGCGGCCGCGCGTGTCAGCGTCTCCTGGTACGCCGCCGCCTGGCCGCGCTCGATCAGGTGGTAGACGCTGGCGAGCAGGGGCGGCGTGTGGTGGCGCTGCGCACGTTCTTCGCGTACGAGCAGTGAGAGGGCCGGACGAACGGGATCCAGCTCGGGCACCTCGCGCGCGCGCTGACGCTCCCGCTGGCGGCTCACGAGGTAATCGGTGCCGGGCCGCG
>JBKKCN010000645.1:0-7089 GCA_046712525.1 Candidatus Rokuibacteriota bacterium | reverse complement strand
CGGTGGCGGTCGTCCCGGTGGTGGTGGTGGCGGCGGCGGGCGTCCGGGTGGCGGCGGTGGCCGCGGCGGCGGAGGCGGCGGCCGCGAGGGTGGCTACGCCCATCGTCCGTCCAAGCCGGTGAAGTGGTAGCGATCTGAGCTCGGCGCCAGCCGAGACACACAAGGGCCAGCCCCCGAGGGCTGGCCCTTTTTGCGTGCGGCGGTCCTGTTTACCCGAAGACGCGATCGTAGCGACCGTACTCGTGGGCAGCATCCATGAACCACTTCACGATTTCCGGGTCGGACTTCGGCGGGATCTCGCACGAGGTGGACAGGATGAAGCCCGAATGCCGGGCGCCGCCGTCGATGCAGCGTTTGACGTCGGCGTACATCAGTTCCTTGGATGTCTTCTCGAATTTGGTGGCGTCCACGTTGCCGATGCCGACCACGCGGCCCTTGGAGACTTCCATGAAGCGGGTGAGCTGGTCGACGTAGAGCGTGGGGTCGGACTGCTGGTCGAGGTCGAAGGAGAAGGTCGAGAAGCCCGCCTGGATGACGTCCTCGAAGATCGGGTACGTGGTGCCGCAGATGTGGGTGGTGACGCCGACCTTCTGGGCTTTGAAGTGGTCCACGAGCTCCTTGTGATAGGGCGCGATGAACTCTCGGTAGTTGTCCGGGGAGACGAGGCTGATGGAGGCCGTCGGCTCCGAGAATGACAGGCCGATGCCCGTCTTCACGATGGCGTCGCCCCAGATCTTGGAGAAGTCGGTGGCCACGCGCATGACGTCGTGGATGAACTGGGGATCCTCGAAGGTATCGAGCAGCATCGTCTCCGGGTTGCGCAGCAGCATGGCAATCGTCCACGGGCCCACCGCCACCGCGCCGATGGCGGTGGGGGGCTTGGCCTTCACGAGGGCCTCGCACTGCTCGAGGAAGCCCGGCAACCGGCCCGTCTTGTAGGGATCCGGCATCTTGATCTTCGCGAGGAGCGACTTGTCATCGGTGAGCACGTGCTCGTCGATGGACGGCACCACGTAATCGGAGTACTTCACGTGGCAGCCGAAGGCCTCCGCTTCCTTGGCGAGGTCGTTGTAGGCGAGCACGACGTCGGGCTCGTAGCGATCGTAGTAGTTCATCATCGCCTTGATCGCCTTCGGCACGTTCGTGCAGTACTCCTCGATGGAGAGGCCGTCGAGGGTGCCGGCGAAAGAGGCGACGATCGGGTACACGGGCACGCGATCGGCGAAGGAGCGCTTGTAGGCGGCCACCACGCGGTCGCGCGGTGTGTAAGAAGCCGTGCCCTTCTCGGCCGCCCACAGGCGGTTGGCTTCCATGTACTTCGGCGGCAGCTTGGCCTCGTACTCCATGAACTGGGTGATGGGGTACCGGATACCCCCCGCGTGCGTGCCCCGCAGCCCCTCGATGATCTCTTCCATCTGGTGCCAGGGGATGGTGAAGGCCATCTCGTGGTCCTGGGTCTGGCCGAAGATGCGGTCGCCCGAGCAGGGAAGGATGACCTGCGGCTGGTCGGTGCGCAGCGTGGTGACGATGATATCGGCGCACACGACGCGCCCGCCGAAGGAGGAGGCGAGCTTGCCGCCCTTCTTCCAGAGGGCCGCCTGCGTCAGGCGCATGACCTGGGCGGGGTTGGCGTACACGCACACCAGGTGCGGCTCGAAGGTGGCGCGGTCGAGGGGGGCCACCAGCAGGGCGTGGTACTCGCCCGGCGTGAGCTCGTCCACCGCCGCCTGGGAACGCTGCCCGGCTTCCTTCGTCTCCGTGTACATCCCCTCGCAGAGGGTGCCGGAGTTGTGCAGGTGGGTCGGCTTCTCGAAGCCGAGGGCGGTGATGCCGAGCGAGCAGATGCTGTCCTCGCGGGTGAGGGCGATCATCCAGCCGTAGCGCCGCGCCATGTCGATCACCTGGCAGTTCATCGACAGCTTCTTGAAGTCGCGCGCGGGCCGCTTGGCCTTGTCGGGGATCGGTTCTCCCGCCTTGAGCATCCGGATGGCGACCGGGAACGTCTGCGGCCTGATGTAGGTTTGCAACTCCCGGTCAGCCGTCTTGCCGTCGATCATGCGCCCTCCTGATGCAACGATTTTCCCTCACCCTCGCGCGCCCGCCGCGCGCGGCGGCTACGGGCTGAGCGTACTACGCTCT
This sequence comes from Candidatus Rokuibacteriota bacterium, assembly GCA_046712525.1. Taxonomy (GTDB): domain Bacteria; phylum Methylomirabilota; class Methylomirabilia; order Rokubacteriales; family CSP1-6; genus JBBDXO01. The sequence goes on along the minus strand of JBKKCN010000645.1, from coordinate 4,950 downwards.
CGGGAAGCGCGGCAAACGTCCTGCATCCCGTGCATTTCTCGATCGCGCGCCGCGGGCGACCTCGCCTGAAGGCGTGTGAAAAGTTTTTGCGCCTCGACGGTCGGCCGTGCGCGCCATGCTCGGTACGACAATTGCGTGAGCGGAGAGATGTGAAACGAGCGTTGATCTTCGTGATGGGCGTCTTCGCAGGGCAATGGCTGGTGTTCGGCAGCGCGTCGTCGCCCGCCGAGCTGCACGTCAAGGCCCAGGTCGCCTACGAGCAGCGGGACTACGTGGAAGCCATGCGGCTGTGGAGCCAGGCGGTCTCGCTGCAGCCGGACAACGCGGCCTTCCACTATAGCCGCGCCACGGCCCTGGCGCGGCTCGGTCTGCGGCTGTCCGCCGCTGACGCCTACCAGATGAGCCTCCTCCTCGATCCCCCGCGGGACCTCGCGCGCCAGGCCATGGAGGGGCTCGCCAGCCTCAGCCCGGCGCAGGCTTCCGCCGGCGCACGGCCGCAGGACGTGACCGTGCCGATGGAGTCGGGGTTGGGCGTGTGGATCACCACCGTGACGGTCAACGGTCGTCACCGGGGCCGCTTCCTGGTGGACACCGGTTCCAGCGTCATTGTCCTGGCGCCCGCCTTCGCAAAGGCGGCGGGCGTTCCGGCTTCCGGCGACCGGCCGGCCGTGGAGCTGCAGACCCTCAGCGGTCGCACGAGCGGGCCTTCGGCTACCCTGGCCTCGCTGCGTGTGGGGGACGCCGAGCTGCAAAACGCGCCGGTGGTCCTGCACGACCCGGGACCGGGGCTGGACGGCATCCTCGGCAACACGTTCCTCAGCCAGTACCGCGTGACGGTCGACGCCGACCGCCGCGAGCTCCGCCTGACCTCTGTCGCCCGCGATTAGTCCCAAGCCCGCTCGCCGCCGGGAGTAGAATACCCGCCACTCTGGCTCGGCCGCGCACATGGGCCGTGCAGCAAGGTGGGAGGCTCCATGGCAAACGCTCCAACAGCAAGTCATAGTTTGACGGTCCGTCTGCAGATCCAGAACCAGCCCGGGATGCTCGGCAAGGTCACCTCGGCCATCGGAAAGGGCGGCGGCGATATCGGCGCCATCGACCTCGTGGAAGTCGGCAAGGGCACCATCACTCGCGACCTCAGCTTCAACGCCAGCGACGAACGCCACGGCCAGCAGATCGTCGAGCGCCTGCGCGCGATCGAAGGCATCACGGTGATGCACGTCTCCGACCGCACCTTCCTGATGCACCTCGGCGGCAAGATCGAGGTGGTGGGCAAGGTCGCCGTGAAGACGCGCGACGATCTCTCCATGGCGTACACGCCCGGGGTGGCGCGCGTGTGCATGGCCATCCATCACGATCCCGAGAAGGCGTACACGCTCACCATCAAGCAGAACACGGTGGCAGTCGTCACCGACGGCACCGCGGTGCTCGGCCTCGGCGACATCGGGCCCAGCGGCGCGCAGCCGGTGATGGAGGGCAAGGCGCTCATCTTCAAGGCGTTCGCGGGCGTGGACGCCTTCCCGCTCTGCCTGGCCACCAAGGACGTGGACGAGATCGTGATGATCGTGAAGGCGATCTCCCCCGTCTTCGGCGGCATCAATTTGGAAGACATCTCGGCGCCCCGGTGCTTCGAGATCGAGGAGCGGCTGCAGCGCGACCTCGACATCCCCGTCTTCCACGACGATCAGCACGGCACCGCGGTGGTGGTGCTGGCGGCGGTGCTGAACGCGCTCAAGGTCGTGAAGAAGAAGCTACCCGAGGCGCGCATCGTCATCACGGGGGCGGGCGCCTCCGGCATCGCCACCGCCAAGCTGCTCATGAAGGAGGGCGCCAAGCACATCATCGGCTGCGACCGCGCGGGCGCCATCTACAAGGGCCGCACCGAGAACATGAACTCGATGAAGCAGTGGTTCGCCGAGCACACCAACCCGCGCCGCATCCGCGGCTCCGCGGGCGAGGCGCTCGAAGGCGCCGACATCTTCATCGGCCTCTCCGGTCCCGGCGTGGTGTCGCTCAAGGACATCAAGACCATGAACCGCGACCCCATCGTGTTCGCGATGGCGAACCCGGTGCCCGAGATCCAGCCCGAGGAAGCGGGCGCGTTCGTGCGCGTGATGGCGACCGGGCGCTCAGACTACCCGAACCAGATCAACAACTCGTGCTGCTTCCCCGGATTCTTCCGCGGCCTCCTCGACGTGCGGGCGCGCCGTGTCAACGACGAGATGAAGCTCGCCGCCGCCCACGCGCTGGCCGCCATCGTGGCCAAGAGCGAGCTGAGCGAGGAATACATCACGCCGTCCATGTTCGACCCGCGCGTGGTGCCGGCGGTGGCGGCGGCGGTGGCGGACGCGGCCATCCACACGGGGGTGGCGCGCAAGAAGCGGACCGCGGCCGCGAGCCGGTAGCGTCCCGGCGATCGTCTCCCGCTGCTGAAATCATGACGGAGGCGCGGGGGTCGTGTGGCACCCTCAGGGCTATTGATCGCCTTGTGCGGCGCCACCCGATGACTGCGCCCACCGTTGTCCTTCACCGGCGGCGGCGACGCTCCGCGCCCGTCTCGCGCCCGCCATGCTCTCAGATCGACCTCAACGAGGAGGACACATGGTAGATCGACCGATGACGGCAAATCGCCGCACCACAGTTCGATCGGGAGAGCTGACGGAGCAGCAGAAGCAGGAGTACTGGCGATACAACGTGAAGGTCACCACCATCCTGCTCGCGATCTGGTTCGTGGTGACGTTCCTGATCTCGGGGATCTGGGCGGGCTGGCTCAACCAGTACACGATCCTCGGCTTCCCGCTCGGCTACTACATGGCGGCCCAGGGCTCGCTGGCGATCTTCGTCATCGAGATCGCCGTCTACGCCCGCCTCATGAACAAGAAGGATCTCGAATACGGCATCGTCGAGGAGGCCTAAGACCGCCATGAGCCTGGACAAGATCTTCGGCATCTACACGATCACCTTCCTTGCCATCACCGTCCTCATCGGCATTGGCGAGAAGCTCGGGTACTTCAGCAACCAGATGATCGGCTGGCTCTTCATGGCGCTGTCGCTGGCGATCTACGTCGTGATCGGCGTCCTCACCCGCACGTCCAACCCCGACCAGTACTACGTCGCCGGTCGCAACGTGCCCGCCTTCTACAACGGCATGGCCACGGGCTCCGACTGGATGTCGGCGGCCTCGTTCATTTCGATGGCGGGCGCGCTGTCCGTGCAGGGGTTCTCCGGTCTCGCCTACGTCATGGGCTGGACGGGCGGCTACCTGCTCCTTGCCGTCTTCCTCGGACCGTATCTGCGACAGTTCGGCGCCTACACGATCCCGGACTTCCTCGGCGCTCGCTACGGCGGCAACATGGCGCGCATCATCGGTGTCGTCGCCGCCATCGCCTGCTCGCTGATGTACCTGATCGCACAGGTTACGGGAGTCGGCTTCATCGTGGCCCGCTTCATCGGCATCGACTTCAACATCGGCGTCTTCCTGGGCCTCATCGGCGTGCTCTTCTGCTCCGTGCTGGGCGGGATGAAGTCCGTGACGTGGACCCAGGTCGCGCAGTACATCATCCTCATCATTTCCTATCTCGTGCCCGTCGTGTACCTGTCGTGGCAGATCTTCTCGATCCCGATCCCGCAGCTGACCTACGGCCAGCTGCTCCAGCAGAACAACCAGAGCGCTTTCACGGTCACGCGCGACGCCAAGGAAAAGGAAACGCGCGCGCTCTGGAAGAAGGACGCGGACGACGCCAACGCCAAGATCAAGGCAGGGGGTCTTCCCGACGCGGAAGTCGAGAAGCTCAAGGCCGCGGCGGGGCAGGCCACCCGCCAGGCGACGGCGCCGGCCGCGAGCGACGACGCCAAACTCGGTCGGTACCTGACGGTGCCGACGGGCACCGGCATGTGGAACTTCCTCGCCCTCACCTTCTGCCTCATGGTCGGCACGGCGGGCCTGCCGCACATCCTCACGCGGTACTACACCTCGCCCTCGGTCAAGCAGGCGCGGACCACCTGTGCCTGGGCGCTGCTGTGCATCTTTATGCTCTACTTCACCGCGCCCGCATACGCGGCGTTCGCGCGGTTCGCGCTCTACACGCGGCTGGTCGGCAGCAAGATGAGCGAGTTACCGAGCTGGGTGACTCTGTGGAAGCCGGCCGGGCTGTTCGATGTCGTCGACAGGAACGGCGACGGCATCGTGCAGTGGGCGGACTTCGTGCTCAAGTCCAGCGACTTCGTCGTGCTCGCCACGCCCGAGATCGCCGGGCTGCCCTTCGTGATCACCGGCCTCGTCATGGCGGGCGGCCTCGCCGCCGCGCTCTCCACGGCCGACGGCCTGCTGCTCACCATCGCCAACGCCATCTCCCACGACCTCTACTACAACGTCATCGATCCCTCGGCGTCGCTCGTCAAGCGGCTGACCATCACGAAGGTGTTCCTGGTCGTCACCGCGATCGTCGCCGCCTACATCGCGACCTATCGTCTGTCGCTGATCGTCGAGCTGGTGGCGTGGGCCTTCAGCCTCGCCGGCGCCTCCTTCTTCCCGGCGCTCGTCATGGGCATCTGGTGGAAACGCGCCAACGCCACCGGCGCCAACGTCGGGATGCTCGTCGGTCTCGGCGTGACGCTCTTCTACATGGTCGGCAGCCGGTTCTACGGGCTGTCCTGGTTCGGCACCACCACCATCGCGTCGGCGATCTTCGGGCTGCCGGCGGGCTTTCTCACCATCTGGATCGTCTCGCTGCTGACACCGCCGCCGTCGCAGGCGGTGCAGGATCTCGTCATGAGCGTCCGGTATCCCAAGTCCGGGCAGGGCACGAAGGGTGACCCGCTCGGTCGCGACCTCAAGGAAGTGCCGGCGCACTAGTTGGAAGTCGGGGGGGGGGGAACCCCGCCCCCCCCCCATGCCCCCCCCCGCCCCCATAAATGGGGTTTAATAACCCCAAGAGCGCCGGCGAAAGG
>JBKKCN010000644.1:0-10449 GCA_046712525.1 Candidatus Rokuibacteriota bacterium | reverse complement strand
CGCCTAGCCCGGCCGCAACCGCGGTGGGCGGGGCCTTGCCGGCATCGGGGGCGCGGCGCGGGCGTGCCGACCACGCGAGGACGCCGCCCGCGACGATCATGAGCACGGCGACCACCTGCGGGAACAGCCCCGGCCCCGGCGCGCCGCCGTCGAGCCGGGGAAAGCGCAAGGTCGAGACGAAGACCACGGCGCCGACGAGCACGAAGCCGGCGCCGAAGAGCGCGTCGTTCAGGCGCATGGGCCGGGAGTTACTTGACGAGCCCGACCTCACGCATGAGCTTGCCCATGCCTTCGTCAGTCTCGACCAGGAAGCGCGCAAACTCGGCGGACGGTTTCCAGAGAATCCCGAAGCCGTTCTTCTTCATGAAGTCGGCGAACTCGGAAGACTTGACCACCTTGTCGAGGGCGCGCTCCAGCGTGGCGGCGATCTCCGGCGAGGTGCCCTTGGGCAGCGCGATGCCGCGCCACGCGCCCATCGTCCAGTTGATCCCTTCTTCCTTCAGCGTGGGGACGCTCGGGAAGAGCGGGTCGCGCTTGTCGGCCATGATGGCCAGCGGCCGCACCTTGCCCGCCTCGATCAGCGGCCCGCCCTCGGGCAGGCTCGCCGTCACCACATGCACGCCGCCCGCCACCAGTTCTTGTAATCCCGTGGCCGCACCCGTGGACGGCACCCACGGCAGCGCGTCCACGGAGATCCCGGCCGTCTTCAGCATGCCGGCGCGCGCGATGTCCCACACGCCGCCCTTGCCGGTGCCCGAGGCCTTGAGCTTGCCTGGGTTGGCCTTCACGTGGTCGAGCAGCTGCTTGAGCGACTTGAACTCCGAGTTCGCCGCCACCTGTACGCCGGCGGGATCGATGTTGAGCAGCGCCACTGGCGTGAAGTCCTTGAACGTGAGGGGCGTGAGCCCCTGCCAGTGCATCTGCGTGATCTCGATGGTCACGATGGTCATCGTGTGGCCGTCGGCGGTGGCGGTCGCGCCCGCCGTGTGGCCGACGGCGCCGCTGCCACCCGTGCGGTTGACCACGGTCACCGGCTGGCCCAGCTCCTTCTCGAGGAGCACGGCCACCATGCGGGCGATGCGATCCGTCCCGCCGCCTGCGGCCCAGGGGCAGATGAGCTGGATGGGCCGTGACGGGTACTTCGCCTGGGCGAGGGCATCGGACGCCGCGCCGAGGCCGAGGACGAGAGCGAGGGCGACGAGCAACGCGATACGCAACGGGTGCCGGCTCATGTGATCTCCTTTTCTACGGTTCACTTCGCGAGCGGATCGGGGCCGCACGTCAGACCTGCGAGTAACCGCTGCCCGGAGTATCGACGCCGCGTCCCCGGGCGTTTGGCAGCCGGCCGAACTCTTTCAGGATCTGCTGGCTGTACGTCACGCGGCCGGACATCTTGTCGCACGGCTCCGTCGCGAGCAGCAGTGTCGCCTGCGCGAGATACGCCGGTGGCTCGCCGCGTTGGTCGTCGAGGCTGGTCACGAGCTTGTGATGCACCGTGCCCGGCGTGGGGACGACCTGCGACGGTGACACCGCCGTCACCGAGATCCCGTACTGGAACACCTCCGATGCGAGGCCCTGCGTGAAGCGTTCGAGCGCCGCCTTCTCCGCGCCGTAACACGTCCCGCCGCGCACGCCCGCGGCCGGGCCGGGATAGGGGCCGCGACCGGGTCCGATGGCGGCGCCGGAGGACAGGTTCACGATGGCGCCCGAGCGCCGGGGGATCATGTCCTCCAGCGCGAGCTTGGACAACATGAAGGGGGCGTGCAGGTTGACGGCCCAGGAGCGGAGCCACCGCTTCACGTCGTAGTCCTTGATAGGCACGTAGTACGTCAGCGCCGCGTTGTTCACGAGCACGTCAACGGGTCCGTAGACATCGCGGACGAGCTGCATCAGCCGCCCGCACTCCTCGGGGTCGGCGATGTTGACGGCGGCCGCGTGCGCGTCACCGCCGGCGGCACGGATCTCCTGCACAGTGCTCTCGAGTGAGCCCGCTAACTTGTGATCGCCCTCCTTCAGCGTGCGCGCCGCGCACACGACGCGCCCGCCTTCGGCGGCGAACAGCTTCGCGATCTCGGCACCGATACCGCGACTGGCACCGGTGACGACGACCGTCTTACCGTCGAGCTTTGCCACGCGCGATTCTCCGGGGCTTCGGGGTCTTCGCGGGGGCCGATCTCTTCCCGCGGCTCGCGGCTCGACCGCTGGACCCGATGATCGCCGTCACCTCGACCTCGACGATGAGCCCGGGGGCGGCGAGCGCGGTGATCTCGACCAGCGTCGACGCCGGCGGATCGCCCGTGAAGAAGGACTGGCGCGCGCGCGTGTACTCCTCGCGCCGCCGGATATCGGTGACGAAGCCGGTCATCTTGACGATGTCGTTCATGCTGCCGCCCGCGGCTTCGACCAGCGCCTGGATCTTGCGGAACACCGCGCGCGTCTGCTCGTACATGCTGTCGCCGCCCTCGACGCCCTGCGGGGTGTTCGCGGTCATTCCGGCCACGAAGAGCTGGTTGCCCACCTGGATGGCGCGGGAAAACGTGCCCGGCGGCGGCTCCGGGACCTGAGGGCTCGAGATGCGTCGTCGTGTCGTGTTGGCCATGGGCGCGAGTATACTGCCGCGCATGAAACCAGCGGTGAGTCTCGTCGCGGTTCCGGGTCGCCGTCGCGCCACCCTCGATCTCGCGCGCCGTCTGGAACAGGAAGGCTTCACCGGCATCTACTGTCCGAGCCCGGGCGACGGCCTCGCGCTGTGCCACTCGCTGGCGCTCGTCACGCGCGAGATCGCGCTCGGCACGAGCATCGCGCACCTCTACACCCGGCACCCGCTCGAGTACGCGCAGGCGGCCGCCATCGTCCACGAGCTCTCCGGCGGTCGCTTCCGGTTCGGCATCGGCGTGAGCCACGGGCCCGCCCACGAGCGCCTCGGGATCATGCCCGGCAAGCCGCTGGAGGACGTGCGCAAGTTCGTCGCGGACCTGCGCGGCTACGAGAAGCAGATCGGCGGACTGCCGCCCATCACGCTCGCGACGCTGCGGCAAAAGATGGTCGCGCTCGCGGGCGAGATCGCGCAGGGTGCGGTGTGGGCGAACGCAGCGCGCTCGCACATGCCGGCGTCGCTCGCCCACCTGCCCCCGGCCGCGCGCGATGACGCAAGCTTCTTCGTGGGCGACATGATCCCGACGTGCATCGACCCCGACCGTGCGGCGGCCGCGAACGTGATGCGCAAGACCCTCACGTCGTACGTGAAGCTGCCGAACTACCAGAACTACTGGATCGAGGCCGGCTACGAGGCTGAGATGCGCGCCATCCGCGACGCGATCGCCAGGCGTGACGACGAGGCGGTGCAGCGCGCGATGTCCGACACGTGGCTCAGCGACGTGACCCTCTTCGGTCCCGCGAGCCACGTGCGCGACGGCGTGGACGCCTGGCGCGCCGCCGGCGTGAAGACGGTGATCCTGGTGCCGTCGTCGACGCGCGGCGGCCAGATGGTCGCCTTCGAGGAGCTCATCACCGCCTTCCGGTGACGGAGCCGTTGGTCGGGCCCCCGGCGAGGATCTGGGCCGCGATCTCGGAACGTTGCCGTGAGCTACGCGGGCAACTTGTCGCCGTCCGGCGGTGGCGCCACCTCGAACGCGTTGACGATTCCCGACAGCATCGCAAAGTAGTTCGCAGCCGCCGTCAGCTCGACCAGCCACTGCGCGCCATGCCGCTTGACGAGCACGTCGAAGACCGCCTGGTCGGCGCGGTTCGTGCGCATGAGCTGCCGCACGTAGATGACGATGTCACGCTCGTCGGCCGCGAGTGTGCCCGCATCGCCCTTCACGCGCAGGAGGTCGATGACCTCGTCGGGCACGCCGTTGCGCCGCGCCGCCGCCACCTGGGCCGCCCACACGTAGGCCGCCTCGCGCTCGCGCACCGCGCTCAGGATGGCCAGCGAGCGCAGCCTCGCCTCGACGACGCCCTCGTCGCGGAAGAACGTGACTAGCGGCAGCACGTGCTCCGCCAGCTTGGGGCTGTGCAGCAGGATGCTGAACGGCCCGCGGACGTTGCCGAACACCTTGGTGACCGCATCGACGACGGTGTGATGCTCGGCAGGCACGTCGGACTTGCCGGTGATCGGAGCGACACGAGCCATGGAGGGCTCCTTTCTCGCGAGCGCCCGCATTATAATCCTGTCCCACCGCTCTGAGGAGGGCGGCTGAGCATGGAGTTCGGCCTGTTCACCGAGTTCTCGTGCGCGGCGGGGATGAGCGAGACGCTCGCCTTCGACAATGCCATGGCGGAGATGACCGAAGCCGAGGCGCTCGGCTTTGATGCCGTCTGGCTCGCCGAGATCCACTTTCAAAAGGATCGCTCGGTCCTCGCTTCGCCGCTCGTCATCGCCTCCGCCATCGCCGCACGCACGCGTCGCGTGAAGATCGGCCTCGCGGTGCAGGTGCTGCCGCTCAGCCATCCGCTCCACCTCGCCGAGGATGCCGCCACCGTGGATCAGCTCAGCCACGGCCGGCTCGACTTCGGCATCGGCCGCAGCGGCCTGCCCGCGCACTATGCCGGCTTCAGTATCCCGTACCGCGAGAGCCGGGACCGCTTTCTCGAGACGCTCGAGGTCCTCAAGAAAGCCTGGACGCAGGAGCGCTTCTCGCATCACGGAACGTACTTCCAGTTCGAGGACGTCTGCGTGCTGCCCAAGCCGTATCAGAAGCCGCATCCGCCCCTCCGGATGGCAGCCACTACCGAGGAGACGTATGCGCTGGTCGGAACCCTCGGGCTGCCCATCTTCATCGCCGTGCGCACAACGCCCATCAAGACGCTCGAGCAGTGCATCACGAGCTATCACGAGGCGTGGAAGGCGGCAGGGCACCCGGGCCGCGGCCCCGTGGCCGTGATCGTGCCCGTGTACGTGGCCGACAGCGCCCGTGCCGCGCGCGAAGAGCCCGAGGCGAGCACGATGGAGTTCTTCCGCACCGTGGGTGCGGCCCTGCAGCAGACCGCGGGCTCCACAGGACGCTCGCAAGAGGGCGCGCGGCTGGCGCAGCTCCCGTACGACGACATCCTGCGCGAGTTCGCCGTCTATGGAACACCGGACGCGGTGACGGATCGCCTCATCGAGCTGCGCGAGGCCCTGGGCTACTCGAGCCTGTCGGTATGGATGAACTCCGGCGGGCAGATCGCGCATGAGCGCGTGATGCGCTCGATGCGCCTCTTCGCCGAGCGCGTGATGCCCCGCGTTGCCTAGCCCCCTCCGCCGCGTGATCGCCGATACAGCACGCTGTCAGGGTCCGTGCGCCTCCACGGCGAACTGACAGCCCGCGCGCCGCCGCCCCTCGAAGACGAGGGCGAGCAGTTAGGATCTCAGCGACGTCTCGTGTCCCTTAGCGGCGGAACGCCTTGATGACGGCCCGCGCGCCGTCGACGCCGATCGGGGCCACGAGGATCGGCATGTCGACGCCGGCGCTGCGGAACGTCGCGAGCTGTTCCCGACAGCGCGTCAGTGGTCCGGTCAGACACACGGCATCCAGGATGCGGTCGCTGAGCGACGGGCCTCCCACGCCCTTCTCCATCTGATCGGCCTCGGCGGCGAACCCGCTCGCACGGAAGAGCCGCTGGAAGAACGGGAAGGTCGTGTACAGGCCGAGGTTCGCGCGTGCCGCTTCGCGCATGGCTTTCACGTCGTCGCCGATGAAGGTCGGCAGCCCGAGCGTGATGTCCACCCTGCCGAGGCCTGACGCCTTCGCGCGACCCCGATCGATCCACGCCTTGCTCTTCTTCACGCGATCGGCCGACCAGAGAAACGGCATGATGCCATCCGCCAGCTCGCTCGCGAGCTCGACGGTGCGCGATGTGACCGCCGCGACATAGAGCGGCACCGGACGCACGGAAGGTTTTTGCGGGAGGTGGGTCGCCGGGCCTTCGCCCTTCAGCCAGCTCCGCACCGCGGTCACGTAGCGGCGCAGTGCGCTCGGCGCGTCGCCCATGTCGATACCGAGCGCCTTGTTCACCGGCGGATGGCTCACGCCGAGGCCGAGTACGAACCGTCCGTCGGTCGCGTCGGCGATGAGCGCCGCGCCCTGGGCGCAGGCGTCGGAATGGCGCACGTAGATGTTGGCGATCCAGGTGCCGACTTGGATGCGGCGGGTGGCTGTGCCCATGAGCTGCGCCGTCGCCATGACGTCGTTGTTCACCTCGGCGGCGAATATGGCATCGAACCCTGCGTCCTCTGCTTCTCGTGCGATGGCCTGGATTTCATTCGCGCGCCAGCCGATACCAGGAATGACGGCGAGTCCAAGTCGTTCAGCCATGGAAAGTCTCCTTCTGGAGCGTCCGGACGTGTTCGATGCCTGAGCCGTGCGTCCGCACTCTACGCGAGATCGGCGAGGGCCTGCTCGACGTCAGCAGTGCTTGCACGGCGGGAACTCGCGCGAGTAGACGGGCTGCTTGAGAAACTCCTCCGGGCTGGACTTCCAGAACTGGCTCACCTTCGGGTACGTGTGGATCACGGTGTTCTGCAGCTTGCCGTCGACGCGCTCGATCTTGCGGATGTAGATGTTCTGCGTGGGATTGCCGTAGGCGTCCATCTCGACGGGGCCGCGCGGCCCGTCGGTGATCTTCGCCGCGCGCAGCGCGCTCATGAGCGCCGCGCGATCCTCCACCTTGCCGCCGATCGCCTTCACGGCGTCGCCGACGATGCGCGCGCCCGTATAGCAGTTCTCGCCGTAGAAGCCCGGTGTGCGCGCGTACGCCTTCTCGTAGGCGGCGCGGAAGCGCTGATTGACCGGCGTGTCGAGCGCGGCGGAGTAGTGATGGGCGCTGATGAGGCCGAGTGACTCGTCTCCGAGCTGCGGCAGCACGTGCTCGTCGCTGTACGTGCCATTGGCGATGAGCGGGATCTTGCCCTTGAGCGCGCTCTCCCCGTATTGCTTGGCGAAGAGCAGCGTCCAGCGGCCGAGCGCCACCACGAAGACGGCGTCGGCGTCCCGGCGCACCTGGCCCAGATACGGCGCGTAGTCCTGCACGTTCAGCGGCACCCAGATCTTCTGGATGACCTGGCCGCCGTTGTCCTCGAACGACTTGTGGAAGCCGCCCACGGTCTCCCAGCCGAACGCGTAGTCGAGCCCGATCATGACGATCCGCTTGTAGCCGAGCGTCTTCGCCGCGTACTCGCCGAAGGGGTGCATGTTGCCGCCGGCGGAGAAGCCGGTGCGGATTAGCCACTTGGGACGCTTGCGCTGCGTGAGGTCGTCGGCGGAGTTGATCGGGTAGAGCGTGGGGATCGCCTGCGCCTCCACGTACGGCACGACCGCGTACGCGACGTTGGAAAGGATGATGCCGGCGAGCATGTGGACGCGGTCGTTCTCGACGAGCTTGCGCGCTTTCGTGAGCGCGGTGGCGGGCAGCCCCTCGCTATCCTCGAGGATCACCTCGATCTTGCGCCCGCCCGCCTGCCAGCCCGTTTCCTGCCAGTACAGCTCGCAGCCGCTGTACATGTCCTTGCCCGCGGCGGCGATGGCACCCGACAGCGGCGAGATGAACCCGATCTTGAAGGACCCCTGCGCCGCCACCTCGCCGGCGCAGAAGGTGAGCAGCGCGACGGCGACGAGACCGAGCCTGACGATACGCATGAGCGCCTCCTGGTCACGATCAGTGGGCCGTCGTGATCCTACCAGCACAGAGGAACGAAGCACGGCGGCATGACGATGCCCCGGCGGGTTGCCTCCTCGAGAAAGTCGTCCGGAACCGGTGCTGCGACGCGAAGTCGCTCATTTGTCAAAGGATGCGTCAGTTCGATCTCAGCGGCGTGCAGCATCGGCCGTACGGCGTTCCGTAAGCCATAGAGCCAATCGCCTGCCACCGGATGGCCGAGGGCGGACAGATGGACACGAATCTGATGGGTTCGCCCCGTTTCGAGCATGATCTCGAGCAGTGATCCGCAGGGCGTGGTGTGCAAGGGATGGACGTGTGTGATGGCGGTCTTTCCGCCGGCGCGTACCGCAAACTTAATTGGGCCCACGCGCGCGAGCGGCGCGTCGACGGTCTGCCGCTCCGCGAGAGAGCCGTCGCAGAGCGCGAGATACCGCTTGCGAATCAGCTTCCGCTCGAACTGCCGCGTGAGCCGCGCGTTCACATCCGCCCGCTTCGAAAAAAACATCACGCCACTCGTCCCCCGATCGAGCCGCTGCATCAGATACGCGGGGTAGGTGTGTTGTGTGACGTCGGCGTGGAGGTACCGTTCGTCCGGATGATGCATCCGCTGCTGGACGACGACGCCGGCCGGCTTGTTGATGAAGATGAGCGCGTCATCCTCGAAGAGGATGTCCAGCAAATCGCTCGCACCCATGTCTACTTCGGCGTCAGCGCCTTGAACTTCGGCATCACCTCGCGCGCGAGCAGATCCATCGAGTGCCGCCACGCCTTGGGGTTGTCGGCATAGTCGAAGCAGAAGACGAGCAGAGTGCCGAAGCCGCCCACCTCCTCGTAGATCGCGTGCAGCTTGTCGGCCACGGTGCGCGGGGAGCCCACGAGCCAGTTGTGCTGGGCGCAGTACTCGGGCGTCACGTCACCGTCCGCCACGCCGGAATCGTGCTTGAGGTACTCGGTGAAGTTGAAGGCGGCCAGCAGCGGCAGGAAGTACTCGCGCATCATGCGGCCCATCATCCCGCCCACGGACAGGCGCATCGCCTCGGCATCCGTGTCGGCGATGAACACCTCGCGCACCAGTCGCCAGTCCGACCGCTTCGGCGTGCGCTGCGTGCGCGCCGCGCCCTCCTCGACGGCGTCCCAGTGGCTGCCGACGTACGCGGGATTGAGATTGAGGCTGAGTGGCCAGAACCCGCGCTCGCCGGCGAGCTTCAGCGTGTCGGATCCCTTGCTGAGCCCCGCCACGCCGATGGGCGGATGCGGCGTCTGCAGAGGCCGGATGTGCGGCCGCAGAGTGCCGAACACCGTGCCCGTCTTCGTCACGTGCCAGTACTTACCCTTGTAGTCGAACTCCGGCTCGTCGCTCCAGAGACGCAGGATGATGTCGAGGGACTCGCGCGTCATCTCGCGGTTCTGCCCCGACATGCCGTCGACGTTGAACATCATCCAGTCGCTCGGCAGGCCACTGGCCGCCACGCCGAAGTTCAATCGGCCCTGCGCCAGGTGATCGAGCATCGCCACGCGGTTCGCCAGCTCCGCCGGGTGGTGATACGGCAGCAGGAAGCCGCCGGGGCCGATCCGCATGCGCTCCGTTTGCATGAGGGCCTGCGCCACCAGCAGATCGGGCGCCGGATGCGGCTCCCACGGCGCCGTGTGGTGCTCGCCGATCCACGCCTCGCTGAAGCCGAGCTCGTCGGCCCAGCGCAGTTGCTGCAGGTCCCACTGATGACCGTCGTAGAGGGCGCGCTCCGGCGGGTGCGAGGGCATCGTGAAGAGTCCGTACTCCTGGGCCACCTCCTTGCGACGCGCCGTACGCGGGCCGGCGCCGGCTTCCGGCGACGCGCGTCGATCAGTACAGCGCGACGGGATTCCCGGGCGAACCTGTGCCGCCCACGATCTTGAGCGGGGACCACACGAACGCGAACTCGTACACCTTGTCCTTCAGCAGCTGCGTGAATTCCAGATTTTCGATGTTCCAGATCCCCCGCCGGGTCTGCATCTCGGTGTGACACGGTACCGCGAAGTCGTCTTGCTCGCCGCCGGGCTGGGCGTCGTTGGCGGAGGTGTCGCCGCCGGTCAGGATGATCTTGCGGGAGGCCATGTACTCGCACGCGCTGATCCCGAAGCCGGGCTCGCCGGAGGTGAATTCTTCGCGGCGCTTGGCCTTCTCCTCGGGCGACAGGCCCTTCCATTCGGCGTTGAGCCACAGATCGCCGTGCCCGGTGTAGAGGAACACACAATCGCCCTCGCCGATCTCGGCCAGACCCTGCTTCTGGACCATGGCGCGTATATCGGCGCCCGTGATGATGCCGGGGCTCTTCCCATCCTTGGGAATCGGTAGCCGCTTCACGCCGCGGTAGGCGGGCGCATCGAGCAGCACGCCACGACACACGAAGCCTTTCTCGGCGACATGCTCGACGCCGAGATCACCCATGCCGACCACCCGGCCGCCGGCCCCGCGCTCGTAGGTCTGTTGCGCGAAGCGGCCGTTGTACATGAAGTCGCCCCTCGACGTCCGCACGCCGATGTGGCCGGGTCCGTCAAACTGGGTGCTGATCTGGCCGATCTCGGTCGTGACGAGTTCGTCGTGATAGACGAGGGCGTTCTTGCCGAAGGGCCCGCCGGTGGGAGTGCCGGGGATCGCCAGGCTCCAGCCGCGCGGGCCGAAGGCCGGGATGCTGGAATGGTAGAGCTTGCCCAGCGTGGCCACCTTGCCCTGCTTTACCAGCCGCATCGCGTTCATGACCATGGCCGGCGTCGTGCGATTCACGGAGCCTGCCTTGTCGTTCGCGCCCCATTCGGTGGGCGCCCACC
>JBKKCN010000643.1:0-7628 GCA_046712525.1 Candidatus Rokuibacteriota bacterium | reverse complement strand
TGGCGCGGCACGGGCCCGGGCATGTGGGCCTGGCTCCTGCAGCGCGCAGCCGCAGTGGGGCTGCTCGTGGTGGTTGCGGCCCACCTCTATTATCCGTTTCGCCGCGGCGTGCAGGCGGCGCTGCTCGCGCTCGTGCTGCTGCATGCGCTGCTCGGCGTGCGATCGCTTCTGCTCGACTTCGGTTTGCCAGTGCGCTGGCACCGCGTTCTCTTCGCGGCCGCGCTCGCGCACGCGGCGGTGATCTTCGTCATCTTGTGGACCTGGCGCTGGTATTGAATTTAAAGCCCTGTAGGGCGCTTAGTGACGGATGACACCTTCAATCCGCGACAGGGCACGATGCTAGACTAGGTCGACGAGCTAAAGGGTTATGGGTAAGGTCGAAAAGATCGAGCAAGACGTCCAGGCGCTCTCTCCAGAAGAGCTTGCGCAGTTTCGCGCGTGGTTCTTGGAATACGACTGGGCGGCCTGGGACCGCCGACTCGAGCGTGATGTTCGTGATGTTCGCGCCGGGAAGCTCGATGACCTTGCCGAGAAGGCCCTTCGTGACCACGCAGCCGGCAAGACCAAGCCTCTCTGACGCACCACGCCTCTCCAGACTTCTGGGTGTCTTACCGGGCGTTACCGGCGGATATCCAGGAGCTCGCAGATCAGGCGTTCGCGCGCCTGAACAAGACCCGCGGCACCCGTCGCTTCACTTCAAGAAAGTCGGGCGCCTTTGGTCCGCCCGGGTAGGGGCTCACTACCGCGCACTTGCCGTCGAGGCGACAGACGGTCTCGTGTGGTTTTGGATCGGTACCCATTCCGAATACGACCGGCTACTTGGCTGACACGCATCCACGCGGCGGCATTCCGCCGCTCTGATATCGCGCGTTCAGCGGCAGCCGACTGAGCTATAAGGTGCAGCCGCTGCGAGCCGTTGGCGAAGGCGGAGGCGGAGAGAAAAGTCTTGGAGTGAATGGGAACCGCTCGACGCCCCCCATTGTTATGGGCCGCGTAATATGAGGGGGAGGACCATGACCAGAGTGCTCAGGATTGCGGCCGCACTGGCCTTGCTGATGTCCCCGATCGTCGCCCACGCGCAGACGTACCGCACCTACGGATCCGAGGCCTTCTTTGCCGTCGACTGGCAACCGGGGGAGCGCCGCGGCCGTCCGGTGGTGACGGGGCACGTCGTGAACACGTACGGCATCGCCACGCACTACGTGCGCCTGCTCGTGGAGAGCCTGGACGCGGCGGGGCAGGTGACGGCCACGAAGATCGGCTATATCAGCGGCGACGTGTTGCCGGGCAACCGCATGTATTTCGAGGTCCCCGTCGATCGTGCGGCGCCCGCGTACCGCGTGGTCGTCCTGTCGTGGGACTGGAAGAGCGGTCAGTCCGGGTTGCTCGCGCCGCCGTCGTCGCTGCGTGGAGGCTGAGACCTGATCACGCTGCGCGTGTTCCGCTGGTCGCCCGAGGACGGGGAGCGCTGGCAGGCGTACGAGGTGGCGACCGGCGACGACACGACCGTGCTCGACGCCCTCGTCGAGATCCAGCGGCGGCAGGACCCGGCCCTCGCCTTTCGCTACGCATGCCGCGTCGGCATGTGCGGCTCGTGCGCGATGGTGGTCAACGGTCGCTAGCGCTGGGCGTGCCGCACGCGAGTGGCGACGCTGGGGGCGGGCGCGATCTCGGTCCGGCCGCTCTATCATTTTCCGCTGCTCCGCGATCTCGTCGTCGACATGGCGCCCTTCGGCGACAAGATGCGCTCGGTGGGCGCGGCGCTGGCTCCCGCGGCGGGCGCGGCGCCCTACGCGGTCATTCCGTCGCCGTCGGGGGAGCGGCGGGAGATCGATGCCGCCATCGAGTGCATCGGCTGCGGCATGTGCGTCTCCGCGTGCACGATGGTGGCGCACAATGAGCACTTCCCCGGCCCCGCCGCGCTCAACCGCGCCTTCACCGTGCAGCGCGATCGCCGCGACGCCGCGGGCCGCGACCGGTGGGAGGTGCTGCTCTCCGACGACGCGCTCGCGCGCTGTCACGGACAATCCACCTGCACCGACGTGTGCCCCATGGGCCTGTCGCCCACCACGTCGATCATCCGCCTGCGCGCGATGGCGACGCGCCGTCTCCTCGGTCGCGTCTGATATTCACAGTGGTCGCCCGCCTCCTCCTCGCGCTCCTGCTTGCCGGATGCGCCACGCTCACGCCCGCCCAGGAGCACAGCGCGGCGGAGCTGCGGGAGTTCATCGATCGAGTGACGCGCGCCTACAACGTGCGGCCCGTCCACCTGATGATCGGTGACGACACGGAGTCCGTCGGTGGCACCTACCGGCGCGGCATGATCACGGTGTCCACGCCCATGCTGTTTTCCCGCTACCGCGACTCCGTGATCGCGCACGAGCTCGGTCATTATCTGCTCGGTCACGACGAGCCCCTGCGTGGCGCCACCATGCTCGAGCAGCAGCAGGAGCAGGAGCAGCGCGAGCTCGACGCCAACGTCAAGGCGGTGGAGATCCTCGTGCGCGCGGGCCCGCTGCCGGAGGAGCAGGCCCTCAGCCTGATGTACGACGGCATGCTGGGCTTCCACCGTGCCGTGAGCGACGGCCGCGGCGTGGTGCCCTGGGGACATCGGCATCCGTGTGAGGAGATGGCGGATCTCCTTGCGCGGTTTCCGGCCCATCGGCGATGGACCGCTCCGCTCGAATGCTCTCCCGGCGCCGCCACTGCGATTTCCGGCGCCGCGCCCGCCACTGCCGCCACGTCGACGGCCGCGCCCGCATCAGCGCTCCTCGAGCGCGTGTACTTCAGCGATCGGCTGCCCGCTCGCGTCGATGTCACGAATCCCGAGCTCCTGTCCGGCCCTCCGGCGGTGGAGCGCTTCCATCCCAGCCGTCATCGCGCCGTCGCACTCGTCGTCGGGCTTCGTCCCTACGCGGCGGCGCCCCGCCTCACCAGCCACTGGCACGACATGCACGGCACCGAGCGGCGCGTGGTGGACACGATTGCCGCTGCAGCGTGGCAGAGTCACGTGACGCCGATGTGGATGCTGCGCCCGTATCCCGGCCGCTGGACGGCGCGCCTCGTCGTCGACGGTCAGCCGGCGGGGCAGTACGCGTTCACCATCGGCCCTTCCGAGGGGGCGTCTCCTTGACGGGGTATAGCGCGGGGCGTTAAAGTAATCCGTCATTTACGCCGCCTCCCCTCCGCGCACGAGGGCCGGCGAATTTTGCTCGCAGGAGGCCCGCCGATGTCCGCGCAGATCCGCTCCCTCTACGCCTCCATGCCTGACCGTCTTGCCCGCGCGCGCCAAACATTCGGCCGTGGCCTCACGCTGTCGGAGAAAATTCTGGTCGCCCATTGCCACAATCTCGACGGGCAGCAATGGGAGCGGGGCCGCGCCATCCTCCGATTGAACGTCGATCGCGTGGGGCTGCAGGATGCCACCGCCCAGATGGCGCTGCTGCAGTTCATGCAGTCGGGGCGCAAGCGCGTGGCGGTGCCCACCACCGTGCATTGCGATCACCTCATCCGTGCCGAGAGCGGAGCGGCCGAGGACCTCGCGCGCGCCATCAAGGACAACGAAGAGGTCTACAAGTTCCTGCACTCGGCCTCGCGCAAGTACGGCATCGGCTTCTGGCGTCCGGGGGCGGGGATCATCCACCAGGTCGTCCTCGAGAACTACGCGTTCCCGGGCGGGCTCATGATCGGCGCCGACTCCCACACGCCCAACGGCGGCGGACTGGGGATGCTGGCCATCGGCGTCGGCGGCGCCGACTGCGCGGAGGTGATGTCGGGGCTGCCGTGGGAGGTGCTGCACCCCAAGCTCGTCGGCGTGCACCTGACGGGCAAGCTGCACGGCTGGACGGCACCCAAGGACGTCATCACCTATCTCTGCTCGGTCCTCACCGTGAAGGGCGGCACCAACAAGATCATCGAGTACTTCGGTCCCGGCACGGAATCCATCAGCGCCACCGGCAAGGGGACCATCTGCAACATGGGCGCGGAGCTCGGCGCCACCACGTCGGTCTTCCCCTTCGACTCGCGGATGACGAGCTACCTGAAGGCCACGGAGCGCGCGGACATCGCGCGCCTGGCCGAGGAGTTCGCCGAGCACCTGCGGGCGGATGCCGAGGTGGACGACAACCCGAAGGCGTACTACGACGAGATCGTCGAGATCGATCTCGACACGCTCGAGCCGCAGGTGGTCGGCCCCCACTCGCCCGACCTCGGGCGGTCCATCAGCAAGCTCGCCGCCGACGTGCGATCGAACGGCTGGCCCACCCGGATCAAGGCCGCGCTCATCGGCTCCTGCACCAACTCGTCCTATGAGGACATGCGCCGCGCCGCCCACATTGCGCAGCAGGCGATCAACGCGGGGATCAAGGCGAAGACGCCCTTCCTCATCAGCCCCGGCTCGGAGCGGGTGTACCAGACCATCAAGCGTGACGGGCTCGTGGCGACCTTCGAGAAGATCGGCGGCACCGTGCTCGCCAACGCGTGCGGCCCGTGCATCGGGCAGTGGAAGCGCTCGGACGTGGGCGAGAACGAGGCGAACAGCATCGTGTCGTCCTTCAACCGCAACTTCCCCGGCCGTAACGACGGCAGCGCCTCCACCCTGTCGTTCATCACGAGCCCCGACATGGTCACCGCGCTCGCGCTCGCGGGCACGCTCGAGTTCGATCCCGTGCACGGGACGTTGCCCGGCGCCGACGGCAAGCCGGTGCGCCTGACCGCGCCCGAGGCGGAGGAGCTTCCGCGCAACGGCTTCGCGCGCGGCGAGGAGGGTTACGAGCCGCCCGCCGAGGACGGCGAGACCGTGACCATCGACGTGCCCGCCAACAGCGAGCGGCTCCAGCTCCTGGGGCCCTTCGTGGCGTGGGACGGCGTGGACTTCATCGACCTGCCAATTCTGGTCAAAACGAAGGGCAAGACGACCACCGACCACATCTCGCCCGCGGGGCCGTGGCTGCGCTTCCGCGGCCACCTGGACCGCATCAGCGACAACATGTTCCTCGGCGCCGTCAACGCGTTCACGGGGGAGACGGGCAAGGGTGTGAACCCGCTCACGGGCGCCTCCGGCCAGCCCCTCGCCAAGATCGCGCGCGAGCTAAGGCAGGCGGGACTGGAGTGGATGGTCGTCGGTGACGAGAACTACGGCGAGGGCTCCAGCCGTGAGCACGCGGCGATGTCGCCGCGTTACCTCGGCTGCGTGTGCGTGATCGTGCGCAGCTTCGCCCGCATCCACGAGACGAATCTCAAGAAGCAGGGGTTGCTGCCTTTGACCTTCGTCGATCCCGCCGACTACGACACGTTCGAGCAGAACGATCGCGTGAGCGTGACCGGCCTCTACTCGCTCGAGCCCGGCAAGACATTGACAGTCCAGATCAAGAAGCCTGACGGTACCGTGCTGGAGATCCAGGGGCGGCACAGCATGACCCGCGAGCAGATCGCGTGGTTCAAGGCCGGCTCGGCGCTCAACGCCGGGCAGCCGGTGGCGGTGGATCCGGCCACGGGGCAGGCGGCGGAGATGAAGGACGTGAAGCTGGAAGCGACCGACACCAAGGCAAAACCGGGAGAGGACGTTTAAATGGCAGGCAAGGTCAAGATTCCCAAGGGCGACAAGATCACGATCACTCACGGCAAGCTCAGCGTGCCGGACAACCCGATCATTGCGTTCATCGAGGGCGACGGCACCGGCCCCGACATCTGGGCCGCCGCCGTGCGCGTCCTCGACGCCGCCGTGGAGCAGTCCTACAAGGGCAAGAAGAAGATCGCGTGGGTGGAGACGTACGCGGGCGAGAAGGCGGCCGCCGTCTACGGCAAGGACTGCCCGCCCAACCTGCTGCCCGACGAGACGCTCGACGTCATCCGCGAGTACCTGGTGGCGATCAAGGGCCCGCTCACCACGCCCGTGGGCGAAGGGTTCCGCTCGCTCAACGTCACCCTGCGCCAGCTCCTCGACCTCTATGTGTGCCTGCGGCCCGTCAAGTACTTCCAGGGCGTGCCGTCACCCGTGAAGCGTCCGGACAAGGTGGACATGGTGATCTTCCGGGAGAACACGGAAGACATCTACGCGGGCATCGAGTGGGAGTACTCCACGCCCGAAGCGAAGAAAGTCGTGAAGTTCCTGCAGGACGAGATGAAGGTAAAGAACATCCGCTTTCCGAACACCTCTTCGATCGGCATTAAACCGATTTCCAAGGAGGGGTCCGAACGGCTCATCCGCGCCGCTATCCGCTACGCCATCGAGAACAACCGCAAGAACGTGACCCTGGTGCACAAGGGCAATATCCAGAAGTACACCGAGGGCATGTTCATGAAGTGGGGCTACGCGCTCGCCAAGAAGGAGTTCGGCGACCGCACCATCGGCTGGGACGAGTGTGGCGGCAAGCCGCCCGCGGGCAAGATCCTCATCAAGGACGCCATCACGGACGCCTTCCTGCAGCAGATCCTCACGCGGCCCGACGAGTTCGACGTCATTCCGACGTGCAATCTGACGGGTGACCTGCTCTCCGACGCGCTCGCGGCGCAGGTGGGCGGCATCGGCATCGCCCCCGGCGCCAACATCAACTACGAGACCGGGCACGCGCTCTTCGAGGCCACCCACGGCACCGCGCCCAAATACGCGGGGCAGGACAAGGTCAACCCGGGCTCGGTCATCCTGTCGGGCGAGATGATGCTGCGCTACATGGGATGGACGGATGCCGCCGACCGAATCGTGGCCGGCCTCGAGAAGACCATCCAGTCCAAGGTGGTCACGTACGACTTCGCCCGGCTCATGGAGGGCGCCAAGGAAGTGAAGTGCTCCGAGTTCGGGACGGCCATCGTGCAGAACATGGCCAAGCTGTAGTCGGGACGGAGAGCGAGCCATGGCCCGTCCGAAGATCACCGTGGTGGGCGCCGGCAACGTGGGCGCCACCGCGGCACAGTACGCGGTCGAGAAGGAACTGGGCGACGTCGTGCTCGTCGACGTCGTGGAAGGTATCCCGCAGGGCAAGGCGCTCGACCTCGCACAGGCGGGGCCGGTGCACGGCTACGATTCGAACCTCGTGGGCACCAACGGCTACGAGGAGACGGCCAACTCGGACGTGGTCGTCATCACGGCGGGGCTGGCGCGCAAGCCGGGCATGACGCGGGATGACCTCCTGTTCAAGAACGCCGAGATCGTGGGCGGGGTGGTGGAGCAGATCGTGGCGCGCAGCAAGAACGCCATCCTCGTCCTCGTCACCAACCCGCTCGACGCCATGGTGCAGCTGGCGTGGAAGAAATCAGGATTTCCCAAGGAGCGGGTGATCGGCATGGCGGGGGTGCTCGACTCCGCACGCTTCCGGACCTTCATCGCGCGCGAGCTCAACGTGTCGGTGGAGAACGTGACCGCCTTCGTGCTGGGCGGTCACGGGGACACGATGGTGCCCCTGCCGCGCTACTCGACGGTGGCGGGGATTCCCATCACGGAGCTGCTCTCGAAGGAGAAGGTGGACGCCCTCGTGCAGCGGACCGCCAACGGGGGCGCCGAGATCGTCGGGTTGCTGAAGACGGGCAGCGCCTACTATGCGCCCGCCGCCGCCGCGGTGGAGATGGTGGAAGCGATTCTCAAGGACAAGAAGAAGATCCTGCCCTGCGCCGCGTACCTGGACGGTCAGTAT
>JBKKCN010000642.1:0-3432 GCA_046712525.1 Candidatus Rokuibacteriota bacterium | reverse complement strand
CCCCCCGGCGCTCGTCGCGCCCCGGCACGGCCGTGGCGCTCCTCGATCACACGGGTCATCGCGCGGCGGCGGCGAGGGCGGAAGCGAGTGTGTTCACTTGCGTGGGGAGGACGGTGCGGCAGTCGAGAAAGAGGCGGTCGTTCATGAGGCGGCCGATGACTGCCGGATCGCCGGCACGTAGCGCCTCGTCCACCCGCCTCGCCTCCTCGGGGCCGTCGCCGATCTCGAGCCCGCACGTGGGCAGCTCCACCGTGGGCAGCGCGCCTCCGCCGACCTGGGAGGTGGCCTCGGTGAGCCGGGGCGCCAGACGCGCCCGCGCGTCCGCAGGCAGCCGCGACAGCAAGCGCCGCGCGCGCGCGCGGACGGCGGTGAGGGGCTCCGTGAGCAGGCGCAGCGTGGGCACCGTCTGCATGGCATCGCCCGCTTCGTAGGCGTAGAGCGTGGCCTCCAGCGCGGCGATGGTGAACTTGTCGATGCGCAGGGCGCGATTCCACGGGTTCTTCTTGAGGCGGCTCACGATCGAGCGCCGGCCGACGACGATTCCCGCCTGGGGCCCGCCGAGCAGCTTGTCGCCCGAGAACGACACGAGATCGACACCGGAGGCCACCACCTCGGGCACGGTCGGCTCGTATGGAAAGCCGTGGGTGCGCAGGTCCACGAGCGAGCCGGAGCCCAGGTCCTCCATCACGGCAACGCCGCGAGCGCCGCCCAGCTCCGCAAGCTCGCGGGACGAGACGGCGGCCGTGAAGCCGACCACGCGGTAGTTGGAGGTGTGCACCTTGAGGATGAGGCCCGTGTCGGGACCGATGGCGTCCGCGTAGTCACGAAGATGCGTGCGATTGGTGGTGCCCACCTCACGCAGGCGCGCCCCGCTCCGCAGCATGATGTCGGGGATTCGGAACTCGCCGCCGATCTCGATGAGCTCGCCGCGCGAGACGATCACTTCCTTGCCGTGGGCGAGCGTTTCCAGCGCGAGGAGGACGGCAGCGGCGTTGTTGTTCACGACCAGCGCGTCCTCGGCACCGGTGAGGCGACGGAGGAGCGCCTCCACGTGGCTGTAGCGGGAGCCGCGCTCCTTGGTGGTGAGGTCGAGCTCGAGGTTCGAGTACGCGGCACCCACGGCGGCCACCCGCTCGAGCGCGAGCGGGCTGAGGAGCGCGCGGCCGAGGTTCGTGTGCAGCACCACCCCCTGAGCATTGATGACCGGGCGGAGGGAGAAGGGGCCACTGCGGTGAAGGCCCGCGGCCACGCGTGACACCAGGACGTCCACACCGGGAGGCTCGTCATCGCCTTCCGCCACGCGGGCGCGGGCGGCCGCCAGCACCTCGCGCGCGGCGGCCGTCAGCCGCGCACGAGGCAGCGCGGCGAGGGCGGCGTCGTCCGCGACCCGTCGCAAGACTTCGTCGACGGAGGGCAAGCGACGCAACGCCGCCGCCCGCTCAGCCCTCACCGAGCGCGGCCTCCACCTTGGCCCGCACCCGCGCGATCACCTCTTGCGCCTCCACGCGCCACGCCTGGTTGGTCCACTTGCCTTCCGCGGAATGGCCGCGGCGCACGGCATCTTCCGTGAGCCCCGCCCACAGCTCTTCGAGGTCGGAGGTCGACAGGCCCTGGCCGCGGAGGGCACGGGTCCAGTCGGCGGCAAGGCTGTCGATGAGACGATCGCGCTCGGCGGCGAGACGACGCGCCTTGCGGATGAGATCGGCGAGACGGGAGGCCAACCGCGTTACTCCTTCACGAGCCCAGAGACCACCACGCTACTTGTGGTGGTCGATCCCACGGTACGCCTGGATGAACCGCACGATCCGCTGCTCGTCGTACTGGTCGAACGTGTCCAGCCGCGTCCACGCGGTGAGGGCGATTCGGGATTTCATGCCCGGATAGGGAGCGAGGATCACGTAGGTGTCGTACTTGCGCACGATCTGCTTCAGCTTGTCGACGAGGTCGGGGCATTCGCAGTTGTAGTGGATGATCACTCCGCGGTCCTCGAGGTTGTGCACCTGCAGCTCGGCGGCGATGGGTCGCGTGTGAATGCCCCACGGCGCAATGTACGGCAGGTGCGGACCGGACGTCGGAGGATCGGAATTGTACGGCTCGTGGGGATCGCTCGTCGTGGCCACGTGCAGGTTGCCCTGATCCGGCAGCTTCGTGCCCGGCTGGCCGGGCGCGGCCTGGTACGCGAAGTAACCCACCGCGGCTGCCACCACCACCGTCGCCACCACCGCGAGGCGCACCCTCAGCCTGCGTCGCGTGGATCTCGCGCCCGGTTTACGTCTGTCTGAGGTTGGCGTGTGTGTCTTTGGCATTTGTCCCCGCTGGCGGAAGCGTGTGGGAGTCGAACCCACCTCCAGCTTGTCTAGAGCCGGACACCGGATTTGAAGTCCGGGAGGCCCACCGGGTTCCTAGACGCTTCCAACGTTGTAACCGTCCGTCGTTTCAGCCCTGTGAGTGTACCATCAGCCCCCCGCGCCTCGGCGACTGTCACCGTCGGACCCCGATTCTGTCACCATTCGCCGAGGATACGGCCAGCTTCACGCCGGCCTCGCGGAGATCGCCCTCGCTCACGATCGCGTAGCGGCGGTAGACGCTCTCGGTCTTGTGCCCCGTCATCTTCATCCCCACCGAGCGGGAAACGCCCGCCCGCTCCAAGTTCCTGACGGCTGTCCGGCGAAGGTCATGCACCAGGCGTCCCGGCACCCCGGCCGCCTTGCACGCGCTCCGCCAGGATTTCGTCATGCTCTTCAACGGCCGCCCGGCACGATGGAACACCCACGGGATGATCCGCCCCTGGGCCCGCTCGCAGCGACGGCTGTAGTCACGACGGCGCTCGAGCACGGCTCGGAGCTGAGGGACCAACGGAAATGCGCGGCCCTCGCTGTTCTTCGTCGTCCCCGGCTCGAGGCGGACGAGATCGCCTGACCAGTCCACCTGCGCCCACGTGAGCGGGAAGACTTCGGATCGGCTCCGCCAGCCGGTGATGTGCATGAAGCGGACGGCATCGGCTTCGACGGCCTTAATGCGCCGAAGCACCGCTTCGAGCTGATCGCTCTCGAAGAAACCGGTCCTCACGTTCGATTCACGGAGCGTCACCACCGGCGGGGCAGTCGCGAGAAGCCCCTGCCGGACGGCGAGCCGATAGGCACGACGCAGCGCCGCGAGCTCACGGTTCACAGTCGCGGGCGCCGCCTTCTCGCTCAGACGCAGCGCGGCGTACTTCGTCACGTCGGCGCCGGTTACCATCGCCGCGCCCCGGCCAGCGAAGAACCGCAGGAGATGACGGCGCGAGAGGTCGGCCCGATCAACGCTGCGTCGGCCGTTGGTCCGGTACTCGTCCAGCAAGCCGGCGAGCAGCGCGTCCACCGACAGCCGCCGGGGATCCGGCAGCACCGGCGCTCCGCGGTCGCGCTGGCCGAGCTGCTCGCGCAGCATGGC
>JBKKCN010000641.1:0-14512 GCA_046712525.1 Candidatus Rokuibacteriota bacterium | reverse complement strand
GCGTTGTTCCTCGGGGAGCCCCTTAGCGCGGTCTCGCACTGGTTGAAGCTCTTACTCGCCGCCGACCTCATTTACCTCACGGCGGGAATTCTCACGTTCGATTTCATTTTGGAAGGATGACGGCCGGCATGACGCGGATCCTGGGATGGCTGGCGGCGGCGGCACTGGTGGCCGGGCTCGTGATGGCGTTCGGCGTGGCGCCGCGCGAAGCGACGCAGGGCAACGTGCAGCGCATCATGTACGTGCACGTGCCCGCCGTGCTCGTCGCCTACCTGGCCTTCGGCCTCGTCTTCGTCGGCTCCATCGCCTACCTGTGGAAGCGCGCAGAGGCGGCCGACCGCATCGCCCGCGCCTCCGCGGAGGTGGGGCTGCTCTTCCTCGGCGTCAGCATCGCCACCGGCTCCATCTGGGGCAAGCCGACCTGGGGCACGTGGTGGACGTGGGACGCGCGCATCACGAGCGTGACCATCGTGTTCGTGATCTTCCTCGGCTACCTGCTCCTGCGCGGCATGACGGAAGACGCCGAGCGCGGCGCCAGATACGCGGCGGTGCTGGGCATCCTGGGCGCTCTCAACATTCCGCTCGTGCACCAGTCGGTGAACTGGTGGCGCACGCTCCACCAGCCCGCCTCGATGCTCAAGGCGGGCGGCATCACCATGCCGGCGTCGATCCTCGTCCCCGTGCTCGTGAACGTGGCCGCCTTCGCGCTGCTCTGCGCGTACTTCGTGGTCAAGCGTGTGCGACTGCTGGAAGCCGAGCGGGAGGCGATCGCCTGATGCCCGACAACTGGGGCTTCGTCCTCGCCGCCTACCTGCTCGCCGCCGCCGCCTTCGCCGGCTACTGGCGCCGCCTCTGCCGCCTCGAGCGCCAGCTGCTCCGCGGCCGAGCACGGCAGGGCACGCGATGAACCGTAAGATATTCATCGGCGCCGGTGTCATCGCGCTCGCCCTCGCCTACATGATCTACGCGGGCGTCACGCAATCCGCCGTCTACTTCGTCACGCCCTCCGAGCTGCAGGCGTCACCGGTGACGGGCAAGGCCTACCGCCTCGGAGGCATGGTGCTGCCGGGCACACTGAAGTGGGAGCCGCGCTCCCTCGACCTTGCCTTTACGCTCTCCGACGGCAAGGCGACCGTTCCCGTCCGCCACAAGGGCACGGCGCCCGATCTCTTCGGCGAAGGACGCGGCGCCGTCGTGGAGGGAAGCTGGACCCCCGAGGGCTACTTCAAGGCCAGCCTCATCCTGGCCAAGCACTCCGAGGAGTACAAGGCGCCGCACGACGGCGGCGAGCCCGGCTACAAGGAGCTGATGAAAACGCTGCGTGGGGAGTCGAAGTGATTCCCGAGATCGGCTACGGCGCTCTCATCGTGGCCCTCGCGCTCGCGCTGTACGGCAGCGTGGCGGCGGCCGCGGGCGCGCGCACCGGGCGCGGCGCCCTCGTGGAATCGGCCCAGCACGCGGCCCTCGCCGTCTTCGGGCTGGTGACGGGCGGCCTGCTCCTGCTCGTGTACGCCTTTCTCACCTTCGACTTCTCCGTCCGTTACGTGGCGACGAACACGAACCTCGGTACGCCCTTCTACTACCGCATCACCGCCGTGTGGGGTGCGCTGGAGGGCTCGATCGTGCTGTGGGCGTGGATGCTCTCGCTCTACACGCTCCTCGTCGTGCTGCGCCACCGGCGGAATGCGCGCGAGCTGTACCCGTGGGTGCTGACGGTGATGCTCGGCGTGTCCGCCTTCTTCCTGCTCATCATGACGGTACCCGCGCCCGTCTTCGAGCGCCTGTCGCCCGTGCCTGCCAACGGTCGCGGCTTGAACCCGCTCCTCGAAGACTCGGGGATGATCACGCACCCCATCGCGCTCTACCTCGGATTCACCGGCCTCACCGTGCCGTTCGCCTTCGCGATGGCGGCCCTCATCACGGGGCGCGTGGGTGATTTCTGGATCACGACCACGCGGCGCTGGACCATCATCGCGTGGTACTTCCTGTCGCTGGGCCTGCTCATCGGCGGCTGGTGGAGCTATCACGTGCTGGGCTGGGGCGGGTACTGGGCGTGGGACCCCGTGGAGAACGCCGCCTTCATGCCGTGGCTCACGGGCACCGCGCTGCTGCACTCCGTGATGATCCAGGAGCGCCGGCGCATGATGCGCCTGTGGAACCTCGCCCTCGTCATCCTCACCTTCAGCCTCACGCTCTTCGGCACCTTCCTGACGCGCTCGGGCGTCATCGCCTCCGTGCACGCGTTCACGCAGGGCACCATCGGCATCTTCTTCCTGTCCTTCCTCGCCCTCGTCGTGCTCACCGCCCTCGTGTTGCTCACGTGGCGCTGGGAGGCGCTCGCCGCCGAAGGCGAGCTGGACTCCGTGATCTCACGGGAGTCGGCCTTCCTCCTCAACAACGTCCTCCTCGTGGCGGCCGCCTTCACCGTCTTCTTCGGCACCGTGTTCCCGCTCGTTTCCGAGGCGGTGCGCGGCGTGAAGGTCAGCGTGGGCACCCCCTTCTTCAACCGTGTGAACGTGCCCCTCTTCCTGTCGCTCATCTTCCTGATGGGGGTGGGGCCGCTCATCGCGTGGCGCCGCGCATCGCTGGACAACCTCAAGCGCAACTTCCTGTGGCCGGTGATCATCGGCGTCGCCGCCGCCGCCGTCCTCAGCCTGCTCGGGGTGGGCTCCGCTCTCGCGGTGGCCGCGCTCGCGCTCACGGCCTTCGTGGCCGCCACCATCGCCGTCGACTTCGTGCGGGCCACGCGCACTCGCCTGCGACTGGGAGAGAACGTGGCGCGGGCCGCGGGCGGCCTCCTCCTGCGCCACAACCGGCGCTACGGGGGCTTCATCGTCCATCTGGGCATCCTCGTGGTGACGCTCGGCATCACGGGATCGCACGCGTGGTCGGTGCAGACGGAGACGACGCTGCGGCGGGGCGAGCACACCGATCTCGGCGGCTACCGCGTGCGCTTCGACGGCTTGCGCGCGAGCGAAGAGTCCAACCACATGAAGGTGACGGGCTCCTTCAGCGTCACCAACGGCGGCCGCCTGTCCACCGTGCTGCTGCCGGCGAAGAAGTTCTATCCGCAAGAGCAGTCGCCCATCGCGTACGTGGACTATCGGCTGGGCTTCGTCGAGGACGTCTACCTCGTGCTGGGAGACTTCGCGCGTGACGGCTCGGAGGCGACCGTGAAGCTGCAGGTCAATCGGCTCGTGAGCTGGATCTGGATGGGCGGCGTCATCCTCACCCTCGGGGCGGCGCTGTCGATCATGCCGGAGCGGCGGAGGCCGGCGTGAGGCGCGGATGGAAATGGCTGCTGCCGTTGTCGGCGCTACCGGTGCTCGCCCTCCTCGCCTACGGATTTCGCGTGAACCCGCGCGACATCCCGTCGCCTCTGGTAGGCCGGCCCGCGGCCGCCTTCACGCTCACCGCCTTCGACGGCGCGCCGCTGTCGCTGGAGTCCTTGCGCGGCAAGGTGGCCGTCGTCAATTTCTGGGCCTCGTGGTGCCATCCGGCGTGTTACGAGGAAGCGCCCGTCCTCGAGCGCGGCTGGCGCGCGTACCGCGACCGCGGCGTGGTCGTGGTGGGCGTGGCCATCCAGGACAAGCCCCAGGCCGCGCAGAAATTCATCAGCGACTTCCGGCTCACGTTTCCGAACGCGCAGGACGTGACGGGCAAGGTCTCCGTCGACTATGGCGTGTACGGCGTGCCCGAGACGTTCTTCGTGTCGCGCGACGGCCGCATCCGCGGCAAGCACGTGGGCGCGGTCACCGACGAGGTGTTCCGCTCCCACGTCGACGCACTGCTCCAGGAGGGCGGATGAGCATGCGCGTGATCGAGGAGCGCCACGGCTTTGCCGGGGCGCTCCGAGCGTCGGGGGGCTTGGGGGGCCCCTCGAGGCCCCCCATCAAGTCAATCGCGCTACCGAGCGCTGGGGGATTGGGGGCCCGTCGAGGCCCTCATGCAAGTCAATCGGGCGCCACCACGTCGTCCGCGCAGCGCTTGAGGGCGGCCGCCACTCGCCGCCGCGCATCGCCCCACTGCCCCGCCGCCTGCACCTCGTCGCCCGGCAGCACGCAGTCCGCGACGACGCCCGTGGTGCCGGCCACGCTGACGCGGTAGCGCTCATGATCTTCGGTGATGCCGATCACGGTGGCGTTGGGCGCCATCTTGGTCACCAGATCTTCGATCATCTCCCGAGGCTCCATATCGTCGGCTCCTCTCGTGTCGCGATAGCGGCCGCGGTGTGGGTGGCAACGCAGGTGCCAGCGACCGTCCTCGCGCTGCTGCTCGCGCTGGCCACGGTGGGGGCAGCGGCCGCGCAGCAGCCCGCCAGGCACGCCACCGAGCAGACGGTCTACGAGGTTGCCTCCGAGCTGCGATGCGTGGTGTGCCAGAATCTTTCCGTCGCGGACTCGCCGTCGGAAATGGCCGGACAGATGCGCGCCATCGTGCGCGACCGGCTCGCCGCCGGTGAAAGTCCCGAGCAGGTGCGCCAGTACTTCGTGGACCGGTATGGAGAGTGGATCCTGCTCGCGCCGCGCCGGCGTGGCTTCAACCTCGTCGTGTGGGGCTTTCCCGTGGCCGCCGTCGCCATCGGTCTCGCGGTGACGATCCTTCTTCTGCGGCGATGGACGCGCGCGGGGCGCGCGCGTGTGGCGCCGCCCGCCGTCGACGCCGCCATGAGTGCGCGCATCCGCCGCGAGATGGGCGGCGAGCCGTGAGGGGCGTGCTCCTCTCCGCACTCGCCATCGGCATTCCCGCCCTCGTGTTCACCCTGTGGCCCCTGCTGCGCCGCGGGGGTGCCACCACCGCCTTCCTGCCTCTGCCCGCCGACGGGCGTGAGCAGCTCCTGGAGCGCAAGCGCGCGGCGCTGCGCACGCTGCGCGAGCTGCAGTTCGAGCACGACTCCGGCCATGTCTCCGACACGGACTATGCGGATCTGCGAGCGCGCTACGAAGGCGAGACGGCCGCTGTCCTCACCGATCTCGACCGACTCGGCCCCGCGCCCGCGTTGGCACCCGTCGCGCCCGTGGCTGCGGCGCCCGCCAACCGTCGCGGCTGGCGCCATCCGTTCGCCATCGGCGCCGCTGCCGTCGCCCTCGTGGTCTTCGGCGTCACGCTCGGCGTCGGCATCGTGCGCTACACGGAGCCCGAACCCATGGCAGGGGTGCCGGCCGCGGGCTCGCGTCCGCTCGCCTCTCTGACGCCCGGCGCGGCCGACGGTGGCGAGGCCCCCAGTGCCGCCAACGCGCCCCGCGGGCCCGTGACGCCGGAGATGCTGGCGGGCATGCTGCGCGCCGCGCGGGCAAGCCTGTTCGAGGGTCGCTACAGCGAGGCGCTCGCCGCCTACCAAGCGGTGCACAAGCGCGACCAGAACAACGTGGACGCCATTACGCACATGGGGCTGATCGCGGCCATCGGCGGCCATCCCGACGCCGCCCTACAAACCTTCGAGCGCGCGCTGGCGATCGACCCCAATTACCCCCCTGCGCTGCTGTACCGCGGCCAGGTTCTCCTGGAATCGAAGAAAGACACTGCGGGCGCGATCAAATCATGGGAGCAATTCGTGAAGGTGGCGCCGCCGGGCGAGGATCGGGACCGCGTCTCTCGCATGCTCGCCGACGCGCGTCGCGGCTCACCGTAGTTTCGGCCGGCGTCTAACGAACTACGGTCAGCGTTGCTCCGCCGGCGCCTGGGCTCGGGCGCGCTCGACGGACAGGGGGATGGCCAAGACGGATTCCCCTTTGTAGACCACGACGGGGATCGTCCACACCACCGAGACGGCGAGTGCGCGCTCCGAGGCGGTAACGGTGACATCGTTCTCTTGCAGGGGCACACCTGCCCTGTTGACCAGGTTCAGAATGGTTTGCTTCACCACGCGCGGATCATGGCGCTCGATGAGCGTCCGTGCCTCGAGCGCCTCCTCCACGGCGCCCGCCACTGAGAAGTACGACCCCACCGACATCATGCCGGTGTAGGCGAGATAGGCGAGCGCGACGATGACGATGCCCCACGTCAATACCTTCATCGCTTGGCTATCCTCCCATTGACTCGGACGGGAGATACACCCAGATCTTGGCCGCGGCGGGCAGACCGAGCGCAATGGCGTGGCCATCGCCCGCGGCGGTGATGGTGCCCGCCCACGGCGCCACTTCCAGGATCTTCAGGTGGCGGCCGGGCCGGACGTCGTTCTTCCACAAGTGCTCGAGCAGCTTCTTGTCGGCTTCCGCCTCCTCGGTGATGCGCTCCACGACGACGGTGGTGCCCTCCTTGGCCTGCGCGAGCGGAAAAGGCGCCACGCGCGGCGGCCGCGCCATGCCCGGGATGGGGTTGCCGTGCGGGCACGTGCTGGGCATGCCGAGCAGCTCGGCGAGCTTGTCCTCCACGCGCGGTGAGATGGCGTGCTCGAGGCGGTGGGCTTCCTCGTGTGCGTCCGTCCAGTCGAGGCCGAGCGAATCGGTGAGCCAGCGCTCGAGGAGGCGATGGCGGCGCGCCATCACCTCGGCGATCTGCCGGCCCTTGGCGGTGAGTATCAGCTCCTTGCCCCTGCCCACCTTGACGTAGCCGCCGCGCGCCAGCCGCTGGATGGACTCCGTGACGGCGGGCGCGGAGATCGCCATGTGCTTGGCCAGGCGCGCGCCGATCACCGGCTTGCCGCTGTTGGCGAGATCGTAGATGGCGGCGAGGTAATCCTGGACGGAGGCGGTGGCCACCGTGGTGCGTCCACTTTTTAGGCTTGACGTCTTTTGCATGTTAGGCTTACCTAATATCGCCGCGTCGCTCACTGCGACGAGTATAACCGACACGGGGTTGAAGACCATGTTTCCAGCGCCGCTCGCCGTCGTGCTGACCCTCGCCACCCTCCTCACCGCCCTGCTGTCCGCACCCGCGCCCGCCCAGAGTCCCGAGGTCGTCGTGTACTCGGCGCGTCATTACGGCCAGGAAGGCGCCTTCGAGGCCTTCACGAAGAAGACCGGCATCCCCGTGAAGATCTTCAACGGCAACACGGGCGAGCTCTTCGAGCGCCTCAAGGCCGAGGGCGAGCGCACCCCCGCCGACGTCCTCATCACCGTGGACGCCGGCAACCTCTGGAACACCGCGCGCGCGGGGCTCCTGTCCCGGGTGGACTCCCCCGAGCTGACGCAGAACGTGCCCGCGCACCTGCGCGATCCGGAGCAGCGCTGGTTCGGCCTCACGATGCGGGCGCGCACGATCATGTACAACACGAAGAAGGTGAACGCCGCCGCGCTGTCGACGTACGAGGCGCTCGGGGATCCGATGTGGAAGGGGCGGCTCTGCCTGCGCACCTCGAGCTACATCTACAACCAGTCGATGCTGGCCACGATGATCAAGCGCCAGGGCGAGGCGCGCACCGAGCAGATCGCGCGCGGCTGGGCGGCCAACAACCCCGTGCTCATCAACAGCGACACGAAGATCCTGGAAGCCATCGCCGCCGGCCAGTGTGACGTCGGGCTCACGAACACCTATTACCTGGCGCGCATCCTCGCCAAGGACCCCGCCTTTCCCGTCGCCCCCTTCTGGGCCAACCAGCAGACGACGGGCACGCACGTCAACATCTCGGGAGCGGGAGTGACGGCGCACGCGCGTCACCGCGTCGCCGCCATCAAGCTCATCGAGTTCCTGTCCGCGCCCGAGGCGCAGCAGATGTTCGCGGACGTGGCGTTCGAGTATCCCGTCAACGCCCAGGCCTCGGTGAATCCCATCGTCGCGCGGTGGGGCAAGTTCAAGCAGGACGACATCAACATTGCCGCGGCCGGTGAGTTCCAGGCGGCCGCCGTCAAGCTCGCCGATCGCGCCGGCTACAAGTAACAGCCGGCCGTCAGCGTGGACCGTAGCGGCGGTCGCCATCGCGACGCTGCTCGCGGTGCCGATCCTCTCTGTCCTCTCCTCCCTCGCGCACCCCGCCGTGCATGTGTGGCAGCACCTGTGGCAGACGCAGCTCGTCGGGCTCACCGTCAACACGCTCGCGTTGCTGGCGGGCGTGGGCGCAGGCACGCTGGTGCTGGGCACGGCGTTGGCGTGGCTCGTGGTGGCTTACAAGTTTCCCGGACGCCTGACCTTCGAATGGGCGCTCATCCTGCCCCTCGCCATGCCCGCCTACGTCATCGGCTTCGCCTTCCTGGGCCTGCTGGACTACGCGGGCCCCGTCCACAGCACGCTGCGCGGCTGGCTGGGCGCGGACACGCGGCTGCCCGATGTGGGCGCGTACCCGGGCGTGGTGGCGGTCATGACGCTGGTCTTCTATCCGTACGTCTACCTGCTCGCGCGCACCGCCTTTCGTGAACACGGCGCGGCCACGCTGGAGACGGCGCGCACGCTCGGACGCACGCGCCTGCAGGCCTTTCGCGAGGTCATGCTGCCCATGGCCCGCCCGTCACTGGTGGCGGGCGCCTCACTGGCAATGATGGAAGCGCTCGCCGATTTCGGGACCGTGGCCACCTTCGGTTACCGCACTCTCACGGAAGCGGTGTACCGCGTCTGGTACGGGATGTTCGAGCGCACGGCGGCGGCGCAGCTCGCAAGCTTGCTCCTCGTGTTCGCGCTCGCACTCCTCGTGCTCGAGCGCGCGCTACGCGGCCGCGCGCGCTTCACTCAGAGCCAGCGTCGCGGCCACGGCATCGAGCCCGTGCCCCTGCATGGATGGCGCGCCGCCCTCGCCAGCGCGGCCTGCGCGTGCACGCTCGGTCTCGCCTTCGTGGTGCCGGTCGCGCAGCTCATCGTATGGGCGCGCGACACCGCCGCCGGCTGGCGCGCCGTCGTGCCCGCCTTCGGCACGGTC
Source organism: Candidatus Rokuibacteriota bacterium (assembly GCA_046712525.1). GTDB lineage: Bacteria > Methylomirabilota > Methylomirabilia > Rokubacteriales > CSP1-6 > JBBDXO01. The sequence goes on along the minus strand of JBKKCN010000641.1, from coordinate 5,724 downwards.
CTCGGCAACAGCCTCATCCTCGGCCTGGTGGCGGCGGCGGCCGCGTGCACGCTCGCCCTCATCCTCGGCTACGCCGCACGCTTGCGTCCCACGCCGGCCGTTCGCCTCTCCGCGCGCTTGGCATCGATGGGCTACGCGCTGCCGGGATCGGTGATCGCGGTGGGCGTGCTCGTGCCCCTGGCGTGGGTCGACCACCTCCTCACCTCCGCCGTGGAGTGGGTTGTCGCGCACCCGGTAGGCCTGCTGCTCACGGGCTCCGCGGGCGCACTTGTCTACGCGTACGTGGTCCGCTTCGTCGCCGTCGCTCTGCAGACCGTCGACGCCAGCCTCGTGAAGATCCCCGGCAGCTTCGACGACGCCGCACGGTCGCTGGGGGCCGGGGGAGGAACGACGCTGCGGCGCATCCACTTGCCGCTCATGCGCACGGGGCTTCTCACCGCGTTCATCCTCGTCTTCGTGGAGACGGTCAAGGAAATGCCGGCCACGCTGCTGCTCCGGCCCTTCGGCCTGAACACGCTTGCGGTCGCCGTGTGGGAACGCACTTCGGAGTCACAGTGGGCCGAAGCTTCGATTCCGGCGCTCGCCATCGTGGCCGCGGGACTACTTCCCGTCTTCGTCGCTATCCGGCTCACGTCTTCCCGTCGTTAGCCGCGACCCGTCAGAAACTTCCGTGAGTGGCCGGCGGAGGCGGGCGGGGCTCCTGCGGGTTCCAGGACCACGTGGATGGTGGCCGAATCGGACCGAGGGTGGCTGGGCTCCACCGACACGCCTTGTGCGCTTCTAGTGAGAGGGAAACGAGTCCTGGAACCCGCAGGAGCCCCGCCCGCCTCCGCCGGGATCACGTCGGCGGTTTGACTCGGAACATCCGCGCGAACGTCAGCGAGGGGGGCGGCGGTCGGCCCAGGGTTGTGCCGCCTCTAGTTGGGCGGCGAGGCGGAAGAGAGTGGATTCTTCGCCGAAGGGGGCTGCGAACTGGACACCGACGGGGAGACCGTCGTTGGTCCAGTGCAAGGGGACGGACATTGCGGGGTTGCCGGTGGCGTTGAAGAGGGAGGTGAAGGCGATGGTGCTGAAGAGGACCTGTTCGAAGGTGGCGGTGTCGTCGGTCATGGTGTCGATGGCGACGAGCTTGTGCGGGGGGTTGCACATGGTGGGGGTGAGGAGAACGTCCCATTGCTGGAAGAAACGGCCCACGGCGCGGCCGGCGCGGTGGAGCATCTGGACCGACCGCGCATAGTCGGCGGCGGTGGCTTCGCGGCCGTACTGGGCGGTGAGCCAGGTCATCTTCTCGACGTCGTCGGGCTCGAGCGCGCGGCCGAGAGCGGCGGCACGCGTCTCGAGCGCGTTGCGCACGTTGCCGGCGATGATCACGCGTTGCGCCTGGCCGAGCGCCGCCACGTCGATCTCCGGCCGCGCCTCGTCCACGATGTGTCCCAGGGATTGGCAGAGCCGAGCGGCCGCACTCGCGGCCTCGCGGCATTCAGCGTCGACGGCCATGCCGTTCCATGGCGTCGTGCACAGAGCCACACGCAATCGCCCGGGCGCGGCGCCCACCTCGGACAGAAACGAACGCGCCGGCGGCGGCGCCCAGTAGGGATCGCCGACGTCGGGGCCCGCTACCGCATCCAGCAGGGCGGCGTTGTCGCGCACGGTCCGAGTGATGGCGTGACCGATGCTGGCGCCGCTCCACCCCTCACCCAGCATCGGTCCTGCCGGCGTCCGCGCCCGGGTGGGCTTGAGCCCGAACAACCCACAGCACGAGGCAGGGATACGGATGGACCCGCCACCGTCGGTGGCGTGCGCGGTGGGAACCATTCCCGCCGCCACCGCCGCCGCCGCGCCGCCCGACGATCCGCCCGCGCTGTGCGCCGCGCTCCACGGATTGCGAGTGGGACCAAACTGCCGCGGCTCCGTGGTGGTGGAAAGGCCGAGCTCCGGTGTGTTCGTCTTGCCGACGATCACGAGGCCGGCGCGGCGATAGCGGGCGACGATCTCGCTGTCGGGATCCGCCACCGCGTGCGCGAAGAGTCGGCTGCCGCTGGCGGTGACGGCGCCTGCCACCTGCACGGTGATGTCCTTGATCAAGAAGGGCACGCCCGTGAAGGGGCCGTCGGGCAGGCCGCTCTCGACGCGCCGTCGCGCGTCGTCGAAGAGCCGGAGGATCACGGCGTTGAGAGCGCCGTCGCGGCCGTCGATGCGCTCCACGGCCGCCTCCAGAACCTCCGCCGCGCTCACCTGCCGGTCGCGCACGAGCGCCGCCAGCCCCAGGCCGTCATACCGCTCGAACTCGGGAAATCCACCCATCGCGCGCTCCTCCTCGTGCCGCCCATGACGTCGCTCCTCGCGTGTACCACGGCCGGCGCGGGCGCGCCACCACCGTGAGCCATCCGCCGAGGGCTGCGTGTATGCTCGGGGCATGAACCGGGCGGATGCGCTGCAGCGGATCACAGAGCTGCGGGAGGAGATCCACCGGCACGACTACCTCTACTACACGGAAGCGCGGCCGGAGATTTCCGATGCGGAATACGACGCCCTCATGCGCGAGCTGCGCGGGCTGGAGTCGGAGTTCCCCGATCTCGTGGCGCCCGACAGCCCCACCCAGCGCGTGGCGGGCCAGCCCGTGGACGCCTTCCGGCCCGTGGAGCATCGGGCGGCCATGCTGTCGCTCGACAACGCGACCTCGCCCGACGATCTGCGCGAGTTCGCCGCGCGCATCGGACGCGCGCTGCCCGCCACCGCCTTCACTTACGTGTGCGAGCCGAAGATCGACGGCCTCGGCATCGCGCTGCTCTACGAGCGTGGCCGCTTCGTGCGCGGCGCCACGCGAGGCGACGGGCGCGTGGGCGAGGACGTGACACAGAACCTGCGCGTGATCCGGACGCTGCCGCTGCAGCTGCGCGGACGGCTCGCGGAGGCGGACGAGCTCGAGGTGCGGGGCGAGGTGTACATGCCGCGCGCGGACTTCGAGCGCGTCAACCGCGCCCTCGAAGAAGCCGGCGAGCCCACGTTCGCCAACCCGCGTAACGCGGCCGCGGGCGCGGTTCGCCAGAAGGACCCCGCCATCTCCGCGCGGCGGCCACTGGACATCTTCGTCTACCACCTGAGCCACGCGCCCGGCGTGAGCTTCACCGCACACTCCGAGACGCTGGAAGCCCTGCGGGAGGCCGGCTTTCGCACCAACCCGCGCGCGGAGCACCGCGCGGGGATGGACGAGGTCATCGCCTACTGCGCGCGCCTGGAAGCGGACAGAGACACGCTCGGCTACGACGCCGACGGCGCCGTGGTGAAGGTGGATACCCTCGAGCAGCAGCGGCGCCTGGGCTCCACCACCCATCACCCGCGGTGGGCGATCGCGTTCAAGTTCGCCGCGCGCCAGGCGACGACGGTGGTGCAGGCCATCGAGGTGAACGTGGGTAAGACGGGCGCGCTCACGCCGGTGGCGAAGCTCACGCCGGTGCCGCTGGCAGGCGTCGTCATCAGTAATGTCAGCCTGCACAACGAGGACGAGATCCGCCGCAAGGACGTGCGCGTGGGCGACACCGTCCTCATCGAGCGCGCCGGTGATGTCATCCCGTATGTCGTCCAGGTGGTGGCGGCCAAGCGGCCCCCCGACACCGCGCCCTACCGCTTCCCTGACGCGTGCCCGGCGTGCGGCGGCGTGGCCTTCCGGCCCGAGGGCGAAGCGTACTGGCGGTGCATGAACGCCGCGTGCCCGGCGCAGCTCAAGGAGCGCCTGCGCCACTTCGGCTCGCGGCGCGCGATGGACATCGAGCACCTCGGAGAGGCCGTCATCGACCAGCTCGTCGACCGCCACCTCGTGGAGGACTTTGCCGATCTCTATCGTCTGGACGTCGAGCAGGTGGCGGAGCTCGAGCGGCTCGCGGAAAAGTCCGCCCGCAACCTCGTCGACGCGATTTCCGGGTCTCGCACGCGCGGCCTCGGACGGCTCCTGAACGCGCTCGGTATCCGCCTCGTGGGCGAGCGCGCCGCGCACCTGCTCGCCACGCGCTTCGGCACTATGGCGCGGTTGCAGGCGGCCTCGGCGGAGGAGCTCGCGCACGTGCACGGCATCGGCCCCCAGATCGCGCAGTCCGTGCGCAAGTTCTTCGACGACCCCGCGAACCAGGGTGTGATCCGCAAGCTCGACGCCGCCGGGGTGGACCTCACGGAGCGGGCGGCCCTCGCGGGGCCCGGGCCCCTCGAGGGCAAGAGCTTCGTGCTCACGGGCACGCTACCCACGCTCACGCGCGACACCGCGCGTGATCTCGTGCTGCGCGCGGGCGGGCGCGTCGTCGGCTTCGTGTCCAGGAAGACCGATTACGTGGTCGTGGGCGACGCCCCCGGCTCCAAGGCCGACGACGCGCAGCGGCTCGGCGTGGCCGTCCTCGACGAGGCCACTTTTCTCGCGCTCGTGCGTCAGGCATGATCACACCGTGATCCGGACCGCACTCCTCGCCGTTCTCCTGTGCTCCGGCTGCGTGGGGGTCACCACCCCCTCCACCGGACCCGTCGAGCAACGCGCCCCCGGCACGTGGACCACGCACGCGCCTGCCCCGGTGGCACGGCAAGAGGTGGCGGTGGCCGCCCTGGACGGACACGTCTGGGTCATCGGCGGCTTCGGCGCCACGGCCGCGCCGGACAGCAAGGTGGAAAGCTATGATCCCGTCGCGGATGCGTGGCAGGAGCGTTCGCCGCTGCCCATCGCCGTTCACCACGCGGCGGCCGCCGTCGTCGACGGACGCCTCTTCGTCATCGGCGGGTACACCGGCGGCCGCGTCCGGTGGACGCCGCTCGGCAGCGTCTACGAGCTCGTGGGGCAGCGGTGGGAGCAGCGCGCGTCCATGCTCACCGCGCGCGGCGGGCTGGCAGTGGCGGTCCTCGATGGGCGCGTGCACGCCGTCGGTGGCACCGGCGAGGGCGTGAGCGGTGCCCACGAGGTCTACGACGTGCGCGCCGACCGCTGGCGTGCGGCGAATGCGATGCCGACCGCCCGGGACCACCTGGCCGCCGTCGCCTTCCAGGGGCGCGTGTGGGCGATCGGCGGGCGTGCGTCCTTCTCGGGCACGCAGTACGCCAACGTGGAGATCTACGATCCGGCCAGCGACAGCTGGCGCGTGGGCCCGGCGTTGCCGACCGGCCGCGGCGGCATTGCCGCCGTCGCGCTGTCGGATCGTATCCTCGTCTTCGGCGGCGAGGCGCCCTTCCGCATCTTCAACGCCGCCGAGATGTACGAGGTCGCGCGCGAGCGGTGGATCGCCATGGCGCCCATGCCCACGCCGCGCCACGGCATGGGCGCCGCCGTCATCGGCGGGCGCGTGTACGTACCCGTGGGCGCCACTGAGCCGGGCTTCGCCGCCACCACCGTCAACGAGGCGTTCACGCCGTGACCGCGCGCGTGCTGCTCGCCGCGGCCCTGCTCGCGCTCTGCGCTGCGCCCGCGCTCGGCGCCGGGCCGCGTGACGCCGCGCTGGCGGCGCTGCGCAACCCGGACGCCGTGGAGGCGCGCCGGCGCGGCGCGCGCGAGCTCGCGGAGAGCGGCACCATGGCCGCCCTGCCCGTCCTCGCCCAGGCGCTGCGCGACAGCGCCGGCACCGTGCGCGGATTCGCGGAAGCGGCCATGTGGAGCGTGTGGAGCCGCTCGGGCGACGAGGAGGTCGACAAGCTGTTCGCGGTCGGCCTCATGCAGATGAGCGACCGGCGCCTCGTGCCCGCGGTGCGGACGTT
>JBKKCN010000640.1:0-2563 GCA_046712525.1 Candidatus Rokuibacteriota bacterium | reverse complement strand
CACCTCGACATTCCACACGGCGAAGCGCTCGCGCACCTGCGTCACAGTGGCTCGCAGCACGCTGCGCTCCAGCGCGGCGGTGGAGGCGCCGAGCCCGGCGCGCGCCGTCTCCTCTTCCGCGGCCAGCCACGCCGCGCGGCTCGCGGGCGGCAGGAGCCACGTGTTCCGGTAGCCCGCCAGGATCACGTTGGCGAGCATCTCACGCACGGCCTCCGCCACGGACTTTCGCCCGCGGTCGTCCAGCGCCGGCACCCGGCTGCCGAGAAACGCCCACGCGAAGCTGACGTGGCGCTGCCGGTCGCCCGCGATGAGGCGAAGCGCCGCGCGCGCGATCTCGTCCTTCGTGTGCTGCAGATGGCTGAGATAGAGGTTGAGGTCGAGCTGATCGTCGAGGGCGCCGAGGGCGGCGATGAAGGCTTCGACGGGCAGATCCGGGTCGAGCGCCGCCTGCGCGAAGGGATGGTTGCTGACCTGACGGAACCCGACGTCCTCGGGATGCGCGATGTAGCCGCCGAGGCGCTGCGCGAGCAGGTGGCAGGTCTCGAGGTGCTTGGCCTCTTCGGAGGGACGGAACGACAGGAACAGCTTGCTGTCCATGCCGATCGATCCCGACTCCAGGCACAGGCGGATCAGGAGTGCCGTGCTCTCCGTGAGACCCGGGTAGACGCTCCACGCGCGGCGGCTCCACGTCAGCCGCGCCGCTTCCAGCACCGCCTTCGGGTATGCGGAGCCATCGAAGCGCTCCCACGGAATATCCGTCTCCGGGTTCCACCGGAATCCCTTCGCCTGGCTGTACAGCTCGCGAATGGCGGGCACCTCGGGAAGGAACTGGAGCGGGAATCGTCGCTCGACGAACCGCTTCTCCTGCGCCTGGTAGGCGCCCAGCAGGCGCGCCGGATTGTCTGGATCACTCATGTCGCTCATTCTAGCCTCCGAGGTACGCGGCCCGGAGATCGTCGTTGGCGAGCAACGACTTTGCCGCGCCCTCGAGGGTGATCCGGCCCGTCTCCAGCACGTAGCCGCGATCCGCGATGCGCAGCGCCGCGCGCGCGTTCTGCTCGACCAGCAGCACCGTGGTGCCTCGGGCGGGCAGCGCGCCGAGCAGCCGCATGATCTCCTGCATGATGAGCGGCGCGAGCCCGAGCGACGGCTCGTCGCACAGCAGCAGGCGCGGCCGGCTCATGAGGGCGCGGCCGATGGCCAGCATCTGCTGCTCGCCGCCGGACAGCGTTCCCGCAAGCTGGCGCGCCCGCTCGCGCAGCACCGGGAACAGGCGATGGACCTCGTCGAGCCCGTCACTCACCTGCCCGCGGAACGCGCGCGAGCGCGGCAGCGCATAGGCGCCGAGCACGAGGTTGTCGCGCACGGTGAGCGCACCGAAGACCCGCCGGCGCTCGGGGACGAGCGCGATGCCCATCTGGAGAACGTGGTCGGGCCCGCGGCCGGTAATGTCGTGGCCCTCGAAGACGACGCGGCCGCCCGCGGGCGCCAGCAGCCCCACGATGGATTTCAGCAGCGTGGACTTGCCGGCGCCGTTGGCGCCGAGCAGGGTGACGAGCTAGCCCGCGCGCACGTCGAGCGACACGCCGCGCAGCGCCTCCACCGCGCCGTAGCGCGCGACGAGGTCACGTACCTCGAGCAACGCTCTCCACGTCCTCTCCGAGATAGACCGTGATCACCGCCGGATTGGCCTGCACCTCGGCCGGCGTTCCCTCGGCGATCTTCTCCCCGTAGTTCAGCACCACCACACGGTCGGACACACCCATGACGAGGCGCATGTCGTGCTCGATGATGAGCACGGCAATGCCGAGGTCGCGCAGGCGGCCGATGAGGCCGATCATCTCGACCTTCTCGCTGCTGTTCAGGCCCGCCGCCGGCTCGTCGAGCAGGAGCAGCTCGGGCTCGCCCGCCACCGCCCGCGCCACCTCGACGAGCTTCTGCTGGCCGAAGGGCAGGCTACCGGCGGGAACGTGGGCCACGGACTCGAGGCCGACGACAGCGAGGCAGCCGAGCGCTCGTGCCAGACGCTCGCCGTCCGCGGCAGCCGCGCGGCGCAGACCGAGGATGGCGTCAAGAAAGCGGTCGGGGCCGCGCCGCACGCAGCCCACCATGACGTTCTCGACGACGGACAGACTCGGAAAGAGCTCGACGTTCTGGAACGTGCGTCCGATGCCGAGGCGCGCCACCGCGTACGCGGGCAGGCCGTTGAGCCGCTGACCGCGAAACCACACCTCGCCCGTGGTGGGCACGTACACGCCCGTGATCAGGTTGAACAGCGTCGTCTTTCCCGCACCGTTGGGGCCGATGATCGCCTTGATCTCCTCCGCGTGCACCTCGAAGGAGCAGTCGTGGACGGCGCGCACGCCGCCGAAGAACTTAGTGAGCCCGCGCACTTACAGCAGCGTTCCTCCGCGCGCCGAGACCGACACCCGAGCGGGCGCCACCGTGAGCGCGCCGGGCGCTGCCGCCGGCGCACGCCGATCGAGCAAACCGGCGAGGCCCCGCGGCAGGAAGAGCATCACCACGATGAGGGAGAGACCGTAGAGCGGAACCTCGTAGTCGC
>JBKKCN010000639.1:0-3727 GCA_046712525.1 Candidatus Rokuibacteriota bacterium | reverse complement strand
GTACGGGTCCACGCCCATCGAGACGTACGGCATGATCGCGCGCTGGGACGAGCTCGACGGCGTGATGACGGTGTGGTCGAACTTCATGGGGCCGTTCATCATGCACCCGCTGGTGGCGCGCGTGCTGCAGATCCCGGAGAACAAGCTGCGTTTCATCGTGCCGCCCGACATCGGCGGCAGCTTCGGGATCAAGTCCAGCCTCTATCCCTACATCGCGCTCATCGCGCTCGCGGCCATGAAGACCGGGGTGGCGGTGAAGTGGATCGAGGACCGCCGCGAGCACCTCATCGCGTCCTCCAGCGGTACCGATCGCATCGCGTACCGCGAGCTCGCCGCGAGCCGGGACGGCACCGTGACCGGCATGCGCTACCGCTGGCTCGACAACGTGGGCGGCTACGTGCGAAGCCCCGAGCCGGGCTGCAGCTTCCGTCCCACCGGAAACTTCGTCGGCCCCTACAAGTTCCAGCACCTGGAAGTCGACGCCTCCGTGGTCATGACGAACAAGAGCCTGACCGGCCCCAACCGCGGCTACGCGTGCGGACACCTGTACTTCGAGACGGAAGGCATGATGGACCGCCTCGCCGAAAAGCTCGGCATGGACCCCGCGGAGGTGCGCCGGCGTAATTTCATCGACGCCTCCGCGCTGCCGTATCGCACGCCCACGGGGGGGCTGTACGACAGCGGGGATTATCCGAGGACGTTCGACATGGCGCTGGACATCGCCAAGTATCCGGAGCTGCGCCGCGAGCAGGCCGCCGCGCGCGCGGCCGGCCGCTGGTTCGGTATCGGCCTCGCGGTCGCCATCGACCCCTCGGTCTCCAACATGGGCTACGTGGCCACTGCCCTGGATCCGCAGTTCCGCGCCAAGCCGGAATATCTTCCCAAGTCGGGCGCGACCGAATCGGCCACGGTGAAGATCGATCCGCTCGGCCGCGTCACCACTATCATCGGCAGCACGCCGCAGGGGCAGGGACACCAGACGATCGTGTCCCAGATCGTGGCCGACGAGCTGGGCGTGGCGCCCACGGACGTGACGGTCGTGGACGAGATGGACACCTTCACGCGCATGTGGTCGATCTCCTCCGGCACCTACTCGAGCCGCTTCGGCTCCATCGGCACCAGCGCCGTCGCGCTCGCCACGCGCAAGCTGAAGACGAAGTTGATCGACTTCGCGGCGCACCTGATGGACATTCCCGCCCCGCAGCTCGAGTTCCGCGACGGGTCTGTGCGCACCCGCGCCGGCAAGGGCCCGTCGTACTCCATCAAGGATCTCGCCGGGCGCGCGCACTGGAACACGGACTCGCTGCCCGAAGGGATGGAGGGCATGCTGCAAGCCACCTCCGTCTTCAACTTCCCCGAGGCGAGAGCCGTGGACGGCGACGACCGCGTGAACTCGTCCAACACGTACGGCTTCATCGCGGAGGTGATGGCGGTCGAGGTCGATCTCGACACCGCCGCCATCAAGATCGTCAAGTACGTCACCGTCCACGACGCGGGCACGATCATCAACCCGATGATCGTGGAGGGGCAGATCTACGGCGGCGCCCTGCACGGCCTCGGAGGCGCGCTCTACGAGGAGATGGAGTACGACGACAGCGGGCAACCGCTGGCGGGCTCCTTCATGGACTACCTGGTGCCGACGGCGAGCGAGGCGCCCGTGCTCGAGATCGCGCACCTGGAGTCCCCCTCACCGCTCACCACGCTCGGCTCGAAGGGGCTCGGCGAGTCCAGCTCGATGACGGTCCCGGCCGTCATCGCCAACGCCGTGAGTGACGCGCTGTCGCCGCTCGGCATCCGCATCACCGAGCTGCCCATGACGCCGTCGCGGCTGTGGCGACTCATCGACGACGCACGGAAGGCGAAGAGATAGAGCCGGTCCGCCTCACCCTCAACGGCCGGCCGCGCGCGGGCCGGTGCGCGCAGGGGTGAGCGCCGATCTCCTCGTCACCGGCGCCGAGTGGCTGATCACGCTCGACCGCGAGCGCCGGATCATCCGCAACGGCGCGGTAGCGATCTCCGGCGGACGCATCGTGGCCGTCGGCAAGTCGGCGAAGCTCGTCGCCGCCTACCCGGATGCCAGCCACATCTCCGCGCGCGGCATGGTGGTCACGCCCGGCCTCGTCGACAGCCACATCCACACGACCTTTCAGATGAGCCGCGGGCTCGCCGACGAAGTGGCGAGCAAGCGCTTCCTGTTCGAGCGCATGTACCCGTACGAAGCGGCGCTGGAAAAGGAGGACGCGCTCGCCAGCATCCGCCTCTGCGTGCTGGAGCTGGTCAAGAACGGCGTCACCACCTTTGTCGACGCCGGCAACTATCACCCCGATCTCACCGCCGACGTGGTGGGGCAGGCGGGCGTGCGCTGCCTCGTGGCGCGTTCGAGCTTCGACGTGACGACCTCTCCGATGGGCGCGCTGCCGCCCGCCTTCATCGAGAGCACCGAGGAGGCGCTGGAGCGCGCGGAGGCGACGGTGCAGCGGCTGCACGGCACCCACGGCGGCCGCGTCCACGCGGGGCTGCAGTTCCGCGGCCTCAACAACTCCACCGATGCCCTCATCACCGGGCTCGCCGCCCTCGCCGCGCGCCACGGCGTGGGCCTGCAGACGCACGCGTGCTTCGCGAGGGACACGATGGAAGCCTCGAAAGCGCTGCACGGGCTGACGGAGATTGAGCGCCTCGAGCGTCTCGGCGTGCTGGGCCCGAACCTCCTGCTCGTACACGCGGGCTGGGCCACCGAACACGAACTGGCGTTGTTGGTTGAACACCAGGTCAAAGTCGTCGCGGCGCCGTCCTCCAGCCTGCACAACGCGTACGGCAACGTGGCGCACGGCCACGTGCCCGAATTGATGGAGGCGGGAGTGGCGGTGGGGCTCGGCTCCGACCACGCGTCGTCGGGCATCGTGGACCTCGTGCAGGAGATGAGGCTGGTGGCGGGCGGCTACAAGGAAGTTCGCGAGGACGCCGCCGTGATGCCGCCCGAGCGCGTGCTCGAGATGGCCACCGTGCATGGCGCGCGCTGCGCGGGGCGGGAGGACGAAGTGGGTGCGCTCGAGGTCGGCCGCGCCGGCGACCTCGTGCTCTTCGACACCGCCCGTCCCGAGTGGCAGCCGCTCTACAACCCGGTCGCCAACCTCGTGTACAGCGCGAGCGGGCGCAGCGTGCACACCGTGATCGTCGGCGGCCGCGTGGTGGTGGAGAGCGGCCGCGCGCTCACGCTGGACGAAGAGGCGATCCTCGCCGGCGCACGCAAGCGCGCCCCGGGCCTGCTCAAGCGCACGGGCCTCGCCGCCCTCGTCGCTCCGCGGTGGCCGGTGTCCTAAGTGGGATGGGGGCGCTTGACTGGGAGGGGGGGCCTCGAAGGGCCCCCCAAGCCCCCCGGCGCTCGGCAGCGCGATCGATTTAGATGGGGGCCTCGAAGGGCCCCAATCCCCCGACGCTCGGCAGCGCCCCGGCAAAAGCCGTGGCGCTCCTCGCTTCTTGGTTAGGGCTGTCCTCCTGCGAGGGTTTCGCGTGTATCAGGCGCGCGTGATCAGGCCGGTCCGAAGCCGATGGCTGTCTGGCCGTTATTGGGCAGTGGGCGGAAGCGCACGGGGAGGCCGACGGCGAGCTTCTCGAGGGGAATGTCTACCACGCGCCCCAGCAGTGATACCCCTTCTTTGAGGGCAACGGCGGCGATCGCGTACGGCACGTCGGCGGTGTGAGCGCGGGGCGCCACGCGGATCACGGT
>JBKKCN010000638.1:0-2766 GCA_046712525.1 Candidatus Rokuibacteriota bacterium | reverse complement strand
CCCCTCCCCGAGATTCGAGAGCCCTGTCACGTTGCCTCCGGGGTGAGCCAGACTGCTCACCAGCCCCGTCCCTACCGGATCGGTCGCGAGGATCATCACGATCGGAACCGTGTGCGTCGCCCGCTTCAGCGCCACGATCGCCGTATTGCCTACGGCCGCGATGACGTCCAACTTGAGACTGACCATCTCGGCCGCTACCGCAGGAAGCCGCGCGAAGTTCGATTCCGTCAACCGGGACTCGATGACGAGGTTCTTCCCCTCGACGTAGCCGAGGTCGCGGAGGCGCTGCCGAAACGCCTCCAGGTCCCTCGCTTCGGTGGGGTGCCCGTATCCGAGATAGCCGATGCGCCAGACCTTCGTCGCCTGCGCCTCGCTGGCGAGGGGCAAGGCGAGGATGCCGGCGGCGAGGGCGAGGGCCAGCGCAGCGCGTACGATCGTCATTTTGCCACCACCGTATGTTGGCTGAGCACCGCCGCGATCTTCCGACAGCCGTCGATCCTGCGCAACGTGATCGGCCCGCTCGCCACGAGGCTGAAGAGCAGCACCAAATGTGGACCTTGTGGAGCGCTTCGCTAGCGGGGCGCCATGTGGCGGGGGAGCCAGAGGGCGAGCTCCGGCACCAAGAACAGGATAATCACGAGCAGGACCATCAGGATCACGAAGGGCGTGGTGCCCACGGTGACGTCGCGCGCGCTCGCGCCGCGCATCATGCCCTGGATGACGAAGAGGTTCAGGCCCACGGGGGGCGTGATGAAGCCGATCTCCAGCCACACGATCATCACGATGCCGAACCAGATGGGATCGAAGCCGAGGCCGGTGATGAGCGGAAAGAGGATGGGGAGCAGGATGATCATCACGGACAGCTCTTCGAGCGCGTAGGCGATCACGAGGAGGAAGGCGAAGACGAGGCTGAAGAACGCCCACGCGGGAAGGCCGAGGCCGGTGACGAGGGCGAGCAGGGCCTTGGGGGCACCGATGAGGGCGATGACGTGCGAGAAGATCGACGCGAAGATGATGATGAGCATCACCATCGACGTCGTCCGCACCGTCTCGTGAAAGGCGTCGCTGAGCGCCCGCCACGTGAGTCGGCGGGCCACGGCCGCCAGTACCATGCTCACGCTGGCGCCCAGCGCGGCCGCCTCCGTCGGGGTCACGATGCCGAGGTACATCGAGCCCAGCACCACGAGGATCAGCAGCGCCACCGGCGCCACCTCGTAGATCGAGCGCAGCTTCTCCACGAAGGTGCCGCGGTCCTCGTCCGCGCGCGGCGCGCTCTCCGGCCACAGCATGGCGTAGCCGATGACGTAGGCGGCGAAGAGCAGCGCGAGCACGATGCCGGGCAGGATACCCGCCATGTAGAGATGGCCGATCGACGTCTCGGTCATCACGCCGTAGATGATCATCGGGATCGAGGGCGGGATGAGGATGCCCAGCGTGCCGCCCGCAGCCAGCGAGCCGATGATGAGCGGGCGCGCGTAGCCGCGGCGCTCCATCTCCGGGATGGCGATCATCCCGATGGTGGCGGAGGTGGCCACGCTGGAGCCGGAGACGGCGGCGAAGATCGCGCACGAGAAGACGCTGGCGACGGCGAGGCCGCCGGGCAGGAAGGACACCCAGCGGGCGACGGCCGTGTAGAGCCCCTTGCCGATCCCCGAGTGCAGGAGGATGCCGCTCATGAACACGAAGAGCGGTACCGCGATGAAGGAAAAGCTGGAGGCGTTCGACCATGCGATGGAGCCCACCACGCCGAGCCCGATCGTCCAGCCCTTCAGCCACAGCAGGCCGATCACCCCCACGATCCCGAGCGCGATGGAGATCTCCATGCCGAGCGCGAAGAGCAGGAACATCAGCCCGACGAGGAGGGCGCCGAGGAGCGGCTCGCTCATGCGGGTGCTTCGGGTCCCACCTCGTCGCGCGCGGAGCGCGGGCCGAGCGTGACGCGGAGCTGCTGCACCAGTCTCGCGAGCATGGCCACTGCCATGAGCGCGAGGCCGGCGGGGATGACGGCCATCGGCAGCCAGAGCGGGTACAGCATCACCGCGGAGACCCGCCCGTACCGGTAGGCGGTGAGGGCGGACTGCGTGGTGACCCAGAGCACGACGGCGAGGAAGACGACGCCGAGCAGTAGGGTGACGACGCGCAGCCACGCGCGCGCCGCGGGACGGATGTGGCTGGTGAGGAGGTCGACGCGGACGTGACCGCCCCTGCGGAAGGTATAGGCGGCGCCGCCGAAGATCACGAGCACTTCCAGGAAGCTCGCCATCTCGTCGACGAAGACCTGCGGCTGGTTGAAGAAGTACCGCATGGTCACGTCATACGTGATGAGAAGGACGATGACGAGCGTGGCGACACCCGCGAGGAGCGCCGCCCCGCCCGTCACCCGGGCCATCACCGCCCGAGGGCCTTCAGCGCGAGGTCGAGCCCTCGCTTGCCGTCGGCGCCGGTGCGCGTGAGCCACGTGTCCCACACGGTGCGGGCAAGCTTGCGTGCCTTGTCGAGCTCGTCCTTGGGCGGGTCGACGACCGTCATGCCGAGCTCGGGCAGGCGCTTGCGCACTCGCTCGTCGAAGGCGATGGCGTCCGCCCACTCCTTCTCCTCGAGGTTCGACTCCTTCACCCCATCGAGCACCGCCTGCTGCAGGTCCTTGGGCAGCGCGTCCCACGCCTTCTGGTTGGCGACGATCCACTCCTGCGAGGCGCCCGTCAGGTACCAGTAGTCGAGGAACTTGGCCACCTCGAAGAACTTCATGGGCTCGGCGTTGGTGGC
>JBKKCN010000637.1:0-4242 GCA_046712525.1 Candidatus Rokuibacteriota bacterium | reverse complement strand
CTGCCGCGCCTCCTCCTGGCACAGCTCGCGCTGGCAGGAATGGTAGATGGTGGCGAGCACCTCGGGCCGGAACGTTGCCGCCCCCGCCATGATCGACGTCACCTGCGCCGGCCACGCCGCGCTGCGCGCGGTGACCCCCGGGCTGCAGTGCCGGCCCTGCACCGCCGCGCCCGGCGTCTCCACGTACTCGAGCCCGGGGATCGCCTTCAAGATCTCGCGCACGGCGGCGGCGTCCCGGTCCTGGCGGGCGTGCCCGGTGTGCGCATGCAGGGCCACTCGCCTGTCCACCCGGCGCACGAAGCGCACGCGGTCGAGGTGACGGGCCACGAACGACGTCATGTGCTCGTAGGGGACGTCGACCTCGTGCTGCGCGGTGACGACGTCGTCGAAGTGCTGGTTGCACGACGGGCACCACATGATCATCGTGGTGGGCCGGTACTGCGCGAAGTGGCGCAGGCTGGTGCCGGTGACGGCGGCACCCGCACGCTTGGCCCCCGCCATCTCGTGGATGATGCCGCAGCAGTAGGCGGGACCGCCCATCGCGTTGAAGTCGAAGTCCATCGCGCGCAGGACGGCGATGGCCGTCTTGGCGAGATGGGCGGTGCGCAGGACGTTGCAGCCGAGGTAGAGGAGGAGATCTTTCGGCGGCGGGTCGACGGGCGGCCGGTCCGCGAACTCCTTCTGCCCCGGCGCGAACTGGAGGGCGGCGAGGATGTTGATCTCGCCGAAGTACTGCGCGAAGGGAAAGGGGGTGGCCACGCTCACACCCGCTCGATGATGCGCTTGCCGAAGATGCCGTAGGGCCGGACCATGAGGGCCACGATCATCAGCACGTAGGGCGCGAAGTCCTTCGTGCCGCCGCCCACCACGGGGTCGATGTACCCCGCCGCCACGTTCTCCACGATGCCGACGATGAGCCCGCCCACGATGGCGCCCGGGATCGAGTCGAGGCCGCCCAGGATCACCACCGGGAACACCTTGAAGCCGACGAGGGCGAGGTTGACGTCCACGCCGAGCATGTTGCCCCACAGCACGCCCCCCAGCGCGGAGACCACGCCCGTCATCGCCCACGCCAGGCCAAAGTAGCGCTGCACGTTGATGCCCATGGCCATCGCGACCTGCTGGTTGTCGGCCACCGCGCGCATGGCCACGCCCTTGCGCGACTTCAGGAAGAACCAGCCGAAGGCGCCGAGAAAGAGGAGACTGACGGCGGCGCCGAGGAGCTGGATGGGCGGGATGAAGAGCGGACCGAGCAGGTACGGCTCCTCGCGTATGGGCAACGGCAGCGTTCTGGTGCCCTGGAAGATTCCGAACGGTCCCAGACCGCGCAAGATCGCCGCCAGCCCGATGGTGGCCATGACGACCGCGATGACGGGCCGGCCGATGAGCTTGCGGAGCATGACGCGCTCCAGCGCGAAGCCGAAGCCGATCATCCCGGCGATGGCCGCCGCGATGGAGAGCCACAGCGGAGCCCCGGCGACCGTGAGCGCCCCCACCGCGATGAAGCCCGCGATCATCACGAACTCGCCCTGGGCGAAGTTCACCGCGTCGGTCGCCTTGTAGACGAGCACGAAGCCCAGCGCGATCAGCGAGTACATCAGCCCGATGAGCACGCCGTTCGAGAGCAGGAGGATCGTGAACTGCCACTCCCCGTCAGCCACGGGCCACCGCCTCTCCCGCCACGTTCTCCACGTGGACGCGCGACTGCAGATCGGCCTGCCGGCCGTCCTCGTACGTGATGCTGGTGGTCAGCTCGACCTCGTTACGGCCGCCGTAGAAGGCCTCGAGGACGGGCGCGTACTTCTCGGCCACGAAGCGCCGGCGCACCTTCCGCGTGCGGGTCATCTCGGCGTCGTCGGCCTCGAGGTCCTTCGTCAGCAGCAGGAAGCGCCGCACCTTGCCCGCTTCCGGCAGCGTCTCGTTGCACTTGCTGATCTCGTCGCGGATCAGCCCACGGACCTCGGCCTTCTGGCTCAGGTCCATGTACGACGTGTAGGCGAGGCTGCGGCGCTCGGCCCAGATACCGACGGTGTTCATGTCGATGGCGACCATGGCCGTCACGAACGGCTTCTGGTCGCCGAAGGCGACCGCCTCGCGGATGAACGGGCTGAACTTGAGCTTGTTCTCCACGAACTGGGGCGCGAACGGCGTGCCGTCGGCGAGCGAGCCCACGTCCTTGGCGCGGTCGATGATGACGAGGTGCCCGCGCGGGTCCATGAACCCCGCGTCGCCGGTGTGGAACCAGCCCTCGGCGTCGATCACCTCGCGCGTGGCCTCGTCGTTCTTGAGGTAGCCGCGAAAGATGCCCGCGCCCTTGACGAGCACCTCGCCGCGCTCGGCGATCCGCACCTCGATGCCCGGGCACGGCCGCCCCGCCGTGGTCGGGTTCGCCTCCTCGCTCGGCTGCAGCGACACCAGGCCCAACGTCTCCGTGGAGCCGTAGACCTGCTTGAGGTTGACGCCGATGGAGCGGAAGAAGCGGAAGGTGTCGGGGCCGAGCGGCGCGCCGCCCGTCAGCGCCCAGCGGGTGCGGCGCAGGCCGAGCTGATCGCGCACGGGGCCGTAGACGAAGAACTCGCCGAGGGCGCAGGCGAGGCGCAGGCGGGGCGAAACGGGCTTGCCCTCGGAGCGCAAGATCTCGGCGCGCTCGGCGACGCGCCGGAAATACTCGAACACCGACCGCTTCAGGTACGGCGCGTCGGCGCCCTTCACTTGCACCGCGGTGAGCATGTTCTCCCAGATGCGCGGCGGCGCCAGCAGCAGCGTGGGGCCGAGCTCGCGCAGGTCGCGCTGGACCGTCTCCGGGCTCTCGGGGCAGTTGCACGCGAAGCCGACGGCGAGGCTCAGGATCAGCGTGTAGAAGGCGTCGCCCACCCACGCCATGGGCAGGTACGCGAGGTAGTCGTCGTCGACGCGGAACTCCTCGGCGGCCATCGCCATCTTCGCCGTCTCCAGAGCGTTGGCGTGGGTGAGCATGGCACCCTTGGGGCTGCCGGTGGTCCCCGAGGTGTAGCAGACGAACGCGAGGTCGTCGGCCTTGCCCTGCTCGACGGCGGCGTCGAAGTAGCCGGCGTGCGTCGTGCCGAACTCGCGGCCCAGCGCCTCCACGTCGGCGAACGACTTCAGCCAGTCGTGCTTGTAGTGCAGCATCCCGCGCGGGTCGTCGTAGATGACGACGCGGAGGGCGCGCAGCTCGTCCTTCAAGCCGAGGACCTTGTCGACCTGTTCCTGGTCCTCGGCCACGATCACGGAGACGTCGGCGTGGTTCCAGACGAACGCCAGCTCCTTGGCGATGGAGTCCTGGTAGGCGGGGACGGAGACGCCACCCAGGCACTGCGCGGCCACCTGGGCCCAGTAGAGCCGCGGGCGATTGTCGCCGATGACCGACAGCCGATCCTCCCGTTTGAACCCCAGGGCCGCGAGGCCGAGCGCGAAGTCGCGGACGTGCGCGTGGTACTCCGCCCACGTGTAGGACTGCCAGATGCCGCGATCCTTCTCGCGGATCGCCGTGCGCGTCCCGAACTCCTTGGCGTTGCGCAACAGCAGGCGCGACAGCGTCGCGAGCTCAGCCACGGCGGGCCTCCCGGTTGCTTCCCTTGGGATCTCCCAGATACGCCTTGATCACGGCTGGATTGGCGCGGACCTCGTCGGGGACGCCTTCGGCGATCTTCTGGCCCATGTCCAGCACCGCCACCCGGTCGGAGATGTCCATGACGACCCCCATGTCGTGCTCGATGAGGACGATGGTGGTGCCCCACTCCTCGTTGACGTCGAGGATGAAGCGCGCCATGTCCTCCTTCTCTTCCTGGTTCATGCCGCCCATCGGCTCGTCGAGCAGCAGCACCTTGGGGTCGAGCGCAAGCGCGCGACCGAGCTCGACGCGCTTTTGCAGTCCGTAGGCGAGCGACCCCGTCGGCCGTTTCCTCAAGTCCTGGATCTTGAGGAAATCGATGATGTCCTCTACACGCTTGCGGTGGAGGACCTCTTCCTTCTGCGCGAGCCCCCAGTACACGAAGGAGCTGAGCACGCCCGACGTCATGCGGGTGTGGCGGCCGAGCATGAGGTTGTCGAGCACCGTCATGCCGCGGAAGAGCGCGATGTTCTGAAAGGTGCGCGCTACGCCCAGTTCCGCGACGCGGCTGGGGGCGAGGGTGGTGACGTCGCGGCCCTCGAACACGATGCGGCCGGTGTCGGGATGGTAGAAGCCGCTGATCATGTTCAGGACTGTCGTCTTGCCGGCAC
>JBKKCN010000636.1:0-10952 GCA_046712525.1 Candidatus Rokuibacteriota bacterium | reverse complement strand
AAGCGAATGGGCTGGTGAGGTTCGGCGCGATGACACGCCAGCGGACGATCGAGTTCTCGCCCGTCGTGAAGGAGCGGCTGCCGCTGCTGCGCGAGGCGACGCGCTGGGTGGGCCATCTGCCTATTCGTACGCGGGGGACGATCGGCGGCTCCATCGCCCACGCCGATCCGTCGGCGGAATATCCGGCTGTCCTGATGGCGCTTGAGGGCGAAGGGGTCACGCGCCGCCCGAGGGGTGAGCGGGTCATCAAGGCCGCGGACCTTTTTCAGACGTATCTCACGACCAATCTCGAGGCCGACGAGATCGTGGTCGAGGTGAGACTGCCCGCGATGCCGGCGGGCGCCGGCTATGCGCTGGAGGAGTTCGCGCGCCGCCACGGCGACTTCGCGATCATCGCGATCGCCGCCTTGGTCGTGCGCGACGGGCAGCGCTGCACGACGGCCCGGCTCGCGACGGCAGGCGCGGGGCCCGTGCCTCTGCGCCTGCGCGCCGCCGAGGAGATCCTCGAGCGTGACGGCCTCGGCGAGGCCGCCATCGAGGCCGCCGCGCGCCGAGCCTCCGAGCTCGTCTCGCCGGACTCCGACATCCACGCCTCCAGCGACTACCGCCGCCATCTCACGGGCGTGCTGACCAGGCGCGCCCTCACGCGGGCGCTCGGAGTCGCCCGTGGCTGACACGGTCACCGTCCGCCTGAAGGTGAACGGCGTCGCCCGCGAGGGGCGCTGCGATGCTCGCACGCTGCTCGCGGACTTCCTGCGTGAGAACCTGACGCTCACCGGCACGCACGTCGGCTGCGAGCACGGAATCTGCGGCGCCTGCACCATCCTGTTCAACGGCGAGGCCGCGCGCTCCTGCATCATGCTCGCCGTGCAGGCCGACGGCGCCGAACTGACGACGGTGGAGGGACTCGCGAAGGACGGCAAGCTGCATCCGCTGCAGGAGGCCTTCCGCGAGCACCACGGGCTGCAGTGCGGCTTCTGCACGCCCGGCATGCTGATGACGGCCATCGACCTGCTGCGCGTCAACCCGACTCCGACCGACGCCGAGATCCGCGAAGGCATCTCCGCCGTGCTGTGCCGCTGCACCGGCTATCAGGGCATCATCAATGCCGTGCGGGCGGCGAGCGGGCGGCAGGCCGTGAAAGGACACGCATGAAGCTGGGGCTCGAGGGCAAGGTGGCGCTGGTCACGGGCGCGGGCCGCGACATCGGTCGCGAGATCGCGCTCACGCTCGGGCGCGAGGGCGCCGCGGTGGCTGTCAACTATATGAGCTCCAAGGACGCCGCGGAAAAGACCGCCGCTGACATCCGCGCCGCCGGCAGCCGCGCGCTCGCCGTGGAGGCCGACGTCACCGAGTACGCGGCCGTCCAGCGCATGGTCGAGCGCGTGAAAGGCGAGTGGGGCGGCGTCGACGTCCTCGTCAACAACGCCGGCATGGTGAGCCGCAAGTTCTTCCTCCAGACCAAGCCCGAGGAGTGGCGCCGGCAGATCGACGTCGGCCTCTACGGTGTCCTCAACTGCTGCCACCTCATCGCGCCGGGCATGGTCGAGCGCAAGCACGGCCGCATCGTGAACATCGCCGGCGACTCCGCGCGCGTGGGCCAGGCGCAGCTCGGTGTCACGGCCGCGGCCCGGGGCGGCGTGCTGAGCCTCACGCGGACACTGGCGCGCGAGCTCGGGCGCGCCAACATCACGGTCAATGCGGTGTCATTCGGCTGGATCGAGACGGGTCACATCGACCCCGCCTTCTGGGAGGCCAACCGCGAGAAAATCCTCCAGCAGTACGCGATCAAGCGCCTGGGCCGGCCCGACGACGTCGCGCCCGCCGTGGCCTTCCTCGCCTCGGACGCGGCCGCCTGGATCACCGGCCAGACCCTCAGCATCAGCGGTGGCTATACGACCATTTGATGCCGGTCGTCGACTTCCACATTCACGCGTATGACTACCCCGTCAATGCGCCGCCCTCCTTCGTGGAGTTCATGGACCGCGAGATGGCGAAGACGTACGGGTCGTACACGAAGTTCGTCGAGCAGTACACGACGGGCGAGAGCTATCTGCGGGTGCTCGACGAGGCGGGTGTCGACTACGGCGTGATCCTCGCCGAGCTGGCGCCGATCACCTCCGCCATCGCGAGCAACGAGACGGTCGACCGGCTCTGCGACGGCCACCCGCGGCTCATCCCCTTCGCGACCGTCAATCCCTTCCTGATCGCGAACCCGGCGCAGGAGCTGGAGCGGCTCGTCACGCGCCGGGGCTTCCGCGGGCTCAAGCTCTACCCGACGTACAACTACTTCTACCCGAACGACCCCATGCTCTATCCCGTGTACGCCAAGGCCCAGGAGCTGGGCATCCCGGTGAAATGGCACACGGGCACGTCGGCCTTCCCGGCCTCGCGGCTCAAGTACGGCGATCCCATGCACATCGACGACGTGGCCGTGGACTTTCCCGATCTCATTGCGATCATCACTCACAGCGGCCGCCCGCTCTGGTACGACACCGCGTACACGCTGGCGCGCATGCGGACCAACGTCTACATGGAGATCGCCGGCCTGCCCCCCAAGCGCCTGCTCGAGTACTTTCCCGACCTCGAGCGCATCAGCGACAAGGTGCTCTTCGGCTCGGACTGGCCGAGCGTGCCCACCATGAAAGGCAATGTGGAGGCGCTGCGCGCATTGCCGCTGTCGACGCAGGCCAAAGATCGGATTCTCGGCGGCAACGCCGCACGCCTGCTGAAGCTGACCTGACCCTCGATTAGGAGCCTGTCGGAATATCGAGGAGCGCCACGGCTTTGCCGGGGCGCTGCCGAGCGTCAGGGGGGCTTGGGGGGCCCTTCGAGGCCCCCCATGTAACTAGACGGCTGCCAACGACTGCCGGACGCCCTCGCTGTACGGCGTCCTGGCAATGGCTCCGAGGAGCTGTTGGAGTGCGGCGTCATCGACGATGACGGGGTCGGTCAGCAGGTACTGCATCTCCACCAATTCCCGCAGAACGGGGTTGAACAGGCCAATGAGGCGTAGCATCATCTTGCCGACTACCATGCAGCGAGGGCGGCCCCCATACGCCAGCGTTGCGAGCTCGAGCTGAGTCGTGACGCCGGCCCCCGCAAGGTTCCACGCCCGCCCGAAGGCCGCCGGAGTGTCCAGGAGCTTTGCCACGACCGGGCCAACGTCAGGCACGAACACGAACTCGTGCGGCCGGTCGATCGGACCGATGAGCTTGGCTTTCCGGTTCTGCTTTGCCGCGAGGAAGAGGTCGGTGAGCAGGCTTCGTTCGACACCCGGTCCGTAGAAATCCGGCAGGCGCAGAACCGCCGTCTTGATCCTGGCGGTGGTGTGCGCGTCCAGGACAAGGTCCTCCTGTTCTTTGCGCTTCCGTCCCTTGAAAGTATGAGGCTCCCTCGGATGACTCTCCGTCACGCGCGTGCTCTGTGGCCGGCCGAACACGTACAGCGTTCCGATGAGGAGCAGGCGGTCGACCTTTTCTGCGACCGCAGCATCGATCACGCGACGCATCAGGATGGGATGAAGATGAAAATCCGTGTAGGGAACGCCAACCATGTAGACGACCGCGGCGACGTCTCTGAGAGCCGCCCGGGTGGATTGCTCGTCGTCCGGATCCCAGATGGCGACTTCGGCCAGAGGATCGCCACCGAACGTCTTTTCCAGGGCGGCCCGCGACCGACCGACAACGCGGTAGCTCCGGCCCTTCTGGCGTAGCGCCGCTGCCACGCTTTTCCCGATCGCCCCCGTCGCACCCACGAGGGCGACTGTTCCCGTCAATGCTTGTGTCAGAGTCCGACCTCACGGACGACGCGACATGGGTTGCCCGCTGCGAATACTCCTTCCGGAATTTCCCTCGTCACCACACTGCCCGCCCCGATCACGGACCGCGCACCGATGCGCACGCCGGGGCAGATGATTGCGCCGCCGCCTACCCACACGTCATCGCCGATCTCGACTGCCCTGCCTGATTCGAGGCCCGCCCTGCGCTCCCTCGCGCTCAGCGGGTGCGTCGCCGCGTAGATGTGCACGGCGGGCCCGAACAGCACGCCTGATCCGATGAGGACGCGCGCGACGTCGAGGATGACGCAGTTGAAGTTGAAGAAGACTTTGTCGCCCAGCGTGATGTTGCTTCCGTAGTCGCAGTAGAACGGTGGCTCGATCCACAGGTCTCGGCCCGCCGCGGGAATCAGCGCCCGGATGAGACGAGCGCGCTCGTCCACCTCGTCGTCGCGGGTGTCGTTGAGCGCCTTGAAGAGCAGCCTCGCACGCCGGCGCTCGGCGGAGAGCTGCGGATCGAGCGGGTCATAGAGCTCGCCGCCCAGCATCTTGTCTTTTTCGCTTCTCATGACAGAGCCTTCATGATCGCCGAGTGTTGCGTCGCTGTGCGTCCTCGAGGTGGAACATGTGGAGGAAGCGATGGAAGATGGGTGCGACTACGAAAGCCGCGATGACGAGGAACACCAGCCCGGCGTACAGGGCAAATGCGGCGGCGAACAGTTTGCCAGGGGTGGACCGGATCTCACCGACGGGGCCCATGCCGCCCAGCAGCATCGCGGCAGTGAGCAACGCGTCGATTGTCGGCTGTTCCGCGAGCAGATGAAATCCAACGGCGCCCACGAGCAGCGAGACCGCGAGCACCGCGACGGCGTAGGTCCCATGACGGGCCAGTCGCCATCGGAAGGCCGACGCGGGCAGCAACGACGCCGTGCGGTGCTCGTACATGTGCGCCTCCGTCACTGGTAGCGGGCTGAACGGTCAGACTGCATTGACCGCTCCGGTGGATGCTCACGAAGCAACGTATTGATCATCACACCGACGATGAACACGTTTGCGAGCAGTGCGCCAAGGGACAGCCAGGTGGCGTCTTTGAACGATTCATAAAGCTCAAAGGGGATATAGAGAGCGCCGCTGACAGCGGCAAACCATTCGGCCCATCGCCTTCCTCGCCACAAGCCATAGGCCTCGACGAATCGTACCAATCCATACGCAAACGCCAAGGTAGCCAGGAGCCATAAGCGAGCATCGGTGAGGGATACCGCGGCGTCGATGAACACACGCGGGTAGTGACGGGCCGGGTTGAGGTGTAAGTGGGCAACGAGCTGCTCGGCGAGTCGCTGGGCATCATGATGGATGAGGGACAGCGCACCGAATCCAGCGAAGAACACCAGTGCGCCCTTCGTTGTCTCAAACAACGCAACGGCGCGCACCGATCGAGCAGCCAGCACCCTAACGCTGCTTCGAGGCAAGGATCACTGCACCGAGCGCAATGGCGGCGGGGAGGGCTTGTGTGAACAGGATTGACGTCTTTGCCGTCAGTCCACCGAATATGCCGGCGACGACGACGCAGCCGAGAAAGAAGATCTTGAGCTCGCGCCGATCTGCCCACAATGCCCACAAGAGGCCGGCCGCCAGGAAGCCGTTGTAGAGGCCCTGGTTCGCCGCAAGCGTGGCTGAGCTGGCGGACACCTCGGGCGTCATTCCAAAGATCCGGCGACCGACCGGGTGATCCCAGAAGAACATCTCGAGAATCAAGATTCCGATATGGCTCAGCGCGACGAGGCCGGTCAGAACATTCGCGATGGCTTTCACGTCGATTCCTTCATGGCGTTGTCATTGGATGACTTCATCGGCCCGCGCAAGTACCGAGGCTGGAATCGTCAGCCCAAGAGCCTTGGCCGTTCTGAGGTTGATCACCAGCTCGAGCCTCATCGGCTGCTCGACGGGCAGGTCGCCCGGCTTGGCGCCCTTGAGGATCTTGTCGACGTACACCGCCGCCCGACGAAACAGATCAGCATCGCGTGGGCCGTACGCCATGAGTCCCCCGGCCTCGGCGAACTCCCGCCTTTGATAGATCGCCGGAAGCCGGTGTTTCGCGGCGAGATCGACGAATGCCTTCACGTGAAAGCGCAGGATCGGAGACTGAGAGACCACGAGCGCTTCCGCTCGAGCCTTGGTCGCCGTCTCGAATGCCTTCTCGAAGTCGCTGCGGCCTCGCACCTCGAGGATCTGAAGCTGCGCTCCCAGAGCGCGAGATGCCGCCGCGGTGCGGGGCTCCTCATCGACGATGACCGCGATGCGTCTGGCGTTGGGAATGACCTCCTTGAGGAGCTCCAGCCGCTTGCTGATGAGCTCCGGAAGGAGCGTCATTCCCGTGATGTTCCCGCCGGGATGGGCGAGACTCGCGACGAGTCCCGTCGCCACGGCGTCTCCACTGATGGCCATGACGATGGGAATCGTCGTCGTCGCGCGCTTGGCGGCTTGTGCAGCGGGGGTGCCCTGGGTCACGACAATGTCGACCTTGTTCCTCACGAGCTCAGTCGCGAGGTCGGGAAGACGCTGGACGGCGTCCGCCGCCCACCGGTGCTCGATGACGATGTTCGTTCCCTCGATGTGACCGGCTTCGCGCAGGCCTTACCGAAAGGCGTCGAGGGCGTGCGTGGTGAATTCCGGAGAGCCGGTCCAGAGGAAGCCGACTCGCGGGACCTTTCCCACCTGCTGGGCCTCGGCGACCAGGAGCGCGGCAACAAGACCCACTGCACACGTGACCACGACCATGAGCCACGTCGCTCCCGATCGCACTCCGAATCGAGATGCCGGCATCAGCTCACTGTCGTCACGCGTACAGCCGATAGAAGCGGAAGAAGAGGTTGTCGATCGCCAGAATCTCCATCCTCCGGAAGCCCGCCTCTTCCGCGTAATGCCGCAGCGTGCCCGGGCGCATGACGGTGCCTGTCTGCGCGGATGGCGTGTCCGCCATTCCCACGGGCAGGCAGTGAAGGATGCTCCATCCGTACATCATGCGTTCGGTATCGTTGCCGGCGGCAGTGAAGGCATCGCCGACTCGCTCGTCCACCACGAGGACGGCGCCGCGGTCACCGGCGAGATGGCGCATCGACTTGAGGGCACTGACTGGTTGAGACATGTCGTGGAGGCACTCGAACGCCGTCACCAGGTCGTAGCGGCCGGCAAGCTCCGGGCTGCCGGCATCGCGCACGTGAAATGTGACCCGGTCGACGAGCCCCGCCGCTGCCGCATTGCTTCGAGCGAGGTCAACCGACGCCCGGTCCGAGTCAAAGCCGTCCACCAGGATTTTCGGATAACTCTGCGCCATCCCGATACTCGACCACCCGGCCCCGCTTCCGATATCCGCAATCCGCGCAGGCGGATCGGCCATCAGCCGCGCATGTACGTCGGACATCGTCGGAAGCCACTCGCTGCCGAGCTGCTTCAGAAACATCGCGCGATTGACGCCGGCCTGCCCTTCGCGCAGATCGGCACCATAGTCAGCGTACGGCACGCCGCCGCCGGTGCGATATGCCTCGAGAAGCCGATCGAGCGGGCGAACTGCGCCCGCGACGAGCTGGGCCAGCGGCGCGAGATAGTTCAGGCTCTCCTGGTCGACGAGGACTTCCACGTACGCTGCGGGTAGACGAAACCGGCGTTTGCGCGCGTCGGCCTTCTCGTCGTCGACCTCGAGGATCGCCGCCACGGTCTGCTGCTCCAGCCATTCGCGGACGTACCGTTCGGATGTCCCGGTTCGTGACGCGAGCTCGCTGGAGGTCAGCGGGCCGCCGGCGGCGAGCGCCTCATAGAAGCGAAGGCGAACGCCAATGTACAGGCTGAAGAGCTCGAACGTGCCGCGTGTCGACTGAAGCAGGCGGTCCAGGAATGCGTCCCGCTGCTGGGCCATGATGTCCGACATGTCGCTAGACCTCCTGCACGTTGATGCGCGCAACGTCCGGGATCAGCGGCGGCGCTCCGTGCCGGCCGCCGGATCCGGGCGTCGGATGTCCTGTAGCGCGGCCTGTATGACGGACGTGAGGAAGACCATATCCTTACGCGACAGCCACCAGCAGCCGCGGACGAATGCTACTCCAGCCAGGAAAAACAAGACGCCGACAAGCGGCACGAGCCACGCCACGGGGTCGTAAATCGTCGC
This sequence comes from Candidatus Rokuibacteriota bacterium, assembly GCA_046712525.1. Lineage (GTDB taxonomy): Bacteria > Methylomirabilota > Methylomirabilia > Rokubacteriales > CSP1-6 > JBBDXO01. The sequence continues at coordinate 3,012 of JBKKCN010000636.1, read as the reverse complement.
GCCGTCCTCAGCGACGGCTTTCAACGCCGCTGCCGCAGCGAGGACGGTCCAGATGAGGGCGAAGACCAGCCAGATGGTCATGAATATCTTGGAGACTCGGAACATCGTAAACCGCCCCTCGAGGACGACCCGGCCTTCGTCGTGGTCGAACCTGCCGACGAAGATAGGCTTGAAGCTGTTGCCGAACATCGGGATCACCCTGTGCAGACGAACTCTGGACTCATCGACCGGCCCCACTGCGGCCTGACGAAAGAGCGCAGAGAAGACGCTGCGCTTGGTGCGTTCCCGGAGGCGCTCGATAGACGTCCTCAATGAGAAATCACTCGGAAACCGCACGGGGACGTCGCCATAGAGAAAGCTGAAAACGCGCTTAACCATCGCCTTGGCAGAACACCCTTTTGTTCCCGGTGGGAGCTTAGACTGTCCGACTCACCCCGGACAAGTGTAAATCGTACGGACGCAGCGCCGCCGCGGCGCGTTGCCGGGCGTGATAGCGTACGCGCATGACCACAACCTCCTCGATCGGCCGCTCCCTGCGTCGCGTGGACGGCGCTGAGAAGATAACCGGGCTCACGCGTTTCGCCGCCGACCTCGTCCTCCCCGGCATGGTGCACGCGCGCCTCGTGCTGAGCCCGCACGCCCATGCCCGCATCACGCGCATCGACACCAAGGTGGCGGCGGCCGTGCCCGGCGTGCTCGGCGTCTTCACCGCCGGCGATCTCGGCCTCGCGAAGGTCGATCCCACCTCGCGCAGCAGGTCACCGCTGGCGGTGGAGCGCGCGCTGTTCGCGGGGCAGCCCGTGGTGGCGGTGGTGGCGGAAACGGCTGCCCTCGCGGAGGACGCGGCCGCCCTCGTCGAGGTCGACTACGAGGCGCTGCCGGCGGCCGTCGACGTGCTGGACGCCATGCGCAAGGACGCGCCCCGGGTGCGCGTAGCGAGTGGCGCGGGCGGCGAGGAGGAGCTGGCCATGCACGGCGCCACGGGTGGCGGGGCCACGCTGGCCGAGGACGTGGGGCCGAACGTCGTCAGCACGCAGCACTTCAGCCGCGGCGATCTCGCGAAGGGGTTCGCCGACGCGGAGGTCGTCGTCGAGCGGCGCTACACGACGCCGATGGTGCACCAGGGTTACCTCGAGCCGCGGGCGGCGCTCGCCGCCGTGGACCCGCTGGGGATGCTCACGGTGTGGACGTCGACGCAGGCGCTCTTCTTCACGCGCTCGGAGATCGCCGAGGTGCTCGGACTGTCCGAGCACGAGGTGAAGGTGGTGGCCACGCCGATGGGTGGGGGTTTCGGCGCAAAGTTCGTGCTGCTGGAGCCGCTGGCGGCCGCTCTCGCGCGCCGGCTCCGGCGTCCGGTCTCGGTCGTGATGTCACGCACGGAGGACTTCCTCGCCACCACGCCCGCGCCCTCCGCGGTATTCGACCTCAAGATGGGCGTCCGTCGCGACGGCACGCTCACCGCCATGCAGGGCCGCGTCGTCTTCGATGCCGGCGCCTTTGCGGGGGCGCCGGTCGGTATCGCGCTGCTGCTCATGGGCAGCTACTACCAGGTGCCGCATCTCGACCTTCGCGGCTACGAGGTGCTCACCCATAAGCCAGGCGCCGGCGCCTACCGCGCGCCCGGCGCGGTGCAGGGGACGTTCGTGGTCGAGTCGCAGATGGACGAGCTGGCGAGCAAGATCGGCATGGACCCGCTCGACTTCCGTCTGAAGAACGCCTCGCGGCCGGGCGAGCCGATGGTCACCGGCCAGCCGTGGCCGAAGATGGGGCTGCGCGAGTGTCTCGAGCGCTTGCAGCGAGAGCGCGCGAGCCGACCGCGGCCGGTTGCGAAAGATGGCCGCCGCGTGGGTGTCGGCGTCGCTGTCGGCGGCTGGATGGGCGGCATCGAGCCGGCCAACGCCGCCTGCCGCATGGATCGCGACGGCACCCTGAGCATCATCGTGGGCTCCGTGGACATGAGCGGCACGAATACCGCTTTCGCGCAGATCGCCGCCGAGGCGTTCGGCATGCCGCCGGAGGATATTCGCGTCATCAACGGCGACAGCGAGACGGCGCCCTACGCCGGCGCCAGCGGCGGCAGCAAGATCACGTACACGGTGGGCCTGGCCGTCGAGCGCGCGGCGCGGGACGCGCGGCGGCAGCTGCTGCTCATCGCCGCCGACAAGCTCGAGGCGGGGCCCGACGACCTGGAGATCGTCGATCGCGCCGTGCGCGTGCGCGGCTTTCCCGCGCGCACGGTCAGCCTCGGTGAGCTGGCGAAGGCCGCCATGCAGTTCGGCGCGAAGTACGAGCCCGTCTTCGGTCGCGGCGGCAGCGCGACCACCGCGCGCTCACCCGCCTTTGCCGCGCACCTGAGCGAGGTGGCGGTCGACACCGACACCGGACGCGTCGACGTGCTCGGCCATCTCGTGGTGCAGGACGTGGGGCGCGCGATCAATCCCGCCCAGGTCGAGGGCCAGATGCACGGCGCCGTCGTGCAGGGTCTCGGCTGGGCGCTCCTGGAGCGCATGCCCTACGACGCCCAGGGCCAGCTCATGGCCGCCACGCTGATGGACTACGCGCTGCCGCAGAGCGCCCAGGTGCCTCGCATCGACACCGTCATCATCGAGGTGCCGTCCGAGCACGGGCCCTTCGGCGCCAAGGGCGTGGGCGAACCACCGGTCGTCGGCGTGCCCGCCGCTGTTGCCAACGCCATCGCCGACGCCACCGGCGCGCGCTTCACCGACCTGCCCATCACCGGCGACGCGATCCGCGCAGGTCGCGGCGCGGGAGGATGATCACCCGCAGCCGCTGACGCTCGCCCGCTGAGTCTCCGGGCACGAGTCGCCGAAGTAGTCGATTACGTCGTCGATGCGACGACGCACATCCCATTTGAAAAGGGGCGCGCGAGGCGTTGCCGCGCTCTTCACCTTGGCGCGCGGCGCGGCCTCGTCACGCAGATCGTCGATGCGCGCGGCGGCAGCTTCCTCGATGACGAGATAGTCGCTAAAATCCATCCAGCTCATTCTGAAG